>JAYEGQ010000208.1:0-2230 GCA_034659095.1 Thermotogota bacterium | reverse complement strand
TAGGGCTTGCTGAAAAACGAAAATTCCTCCCTTGGGGGAGGTGCCCCCGTAGGAGGGCGGAGGGGGTTATTCGGAGAATGCCATTAACAGTGATGTTCCCGTTATAGTGTTTAGACCCCCCCCGCCGCAAGCGGCCCTCCCCCCCCAAGGGGGGAATTATCATCTGCAAGGATTTTCGCTTATTTCCTTAAAAAACCTTGCACTTAGACAGACAAAAATACTCTGTAAATCTATATCAGTGAGGGCTCTGAGTTTTTCAGCAAGCCCTAAATAATCCGTAAATTCTTTGAACGTATGATCTTCCAAGTTTTCAAGGGATAATCGATTTTTAACTGAATGTTCTGTGTATTCAAAATAATAATCGGCCAAACCCTTAAAATCGGCAAACGGGTGTACAGTTAAGTTTAAACAGTCAAATTCTTCAAAAAAAAGAACGGCTTGTTTCACATTTTCCAATGTGTCCGTAGGTAAATGAACGCTGATAGTTGTTTGATTGATAATGCCTTCCATTTCTTTGATTAACAATTCTTCCGTAGGTAAATCCCATGTATAGACTAATAATTCACAAAAATCCAAATCATCAGCGATTAATTGGACATTTTCCAAATAGGTACCTCGAATCTGCCATGATGTAGCTCCTACCTTCATTTGATGCGAGTCTCCAATCCACAACAAGTGAAATACACCTTGTCGAACCTGGCAGCAATTTGTTTATTCAGATTCCCCAAACACTTCACGTATTTTCGGCTTAACGGATCAGCTGGAATAATCCCCCACCCACATTCATTGGTTACGCAAATAATTGTTTTATTCTCATTTGCATCATCCAGTTTTTCAAGGGCATCAAGGAAAAGTTGTATTTCTTTGTTTGCGGATTCCTCAGACAATTGAAACATCAGATTTGAAACCCAAATCGTCATACAGTCGATAACAATTACTTTGGGATCCATTTCAGAAGCTTTGTTTAATGCTGTAGAAAGGTGAAGGGGTTCCTCAATCGTATCGTAACGATTGCCTCGTTCATCTTGATGTGCTTGTATTTTTTCTTTCAATTCTTCATCAAAAGCGATGGCAGTGGCAATAAAGACCCTTTTCTCATTCATTGCATCGGCTATTTTGATAGCCATAGTCGATTTTCCTGAAGCTTGACCACCGGTGATCAGTATTTTATCCATTTTTAATCATTTCCTTTTTTAAAATGTCCTAATAATCGAATATTTTCACCTGAAATGCTTTCAGATGAAGTGAAAATACCACAAGTAGCCGGTCCCGCTGACTTTTTAAGCATTTCAGGATTGAGTCTTTTATGGTATTCAAAGGATAGATTCATTTCATCACACAAAACTTCGATTTCCCTTTGAATACCACTTGATCCACAAGGCAACAAATCATGAATCTCATATTGGGTTAAAAGAGTTTGAATGATTGAAGGGTTTAACAGGGTACTTTCATTTTCAAGAACCGCTTGACCAACACGTGGGATCCCATAAAGATAACAGTGATCCTCAACTCGTGTCTGCTTCCAATGAAGTTCTTTGGCACTGCCTAAAACCGTAATACCAAATCCAGTCATGGTTGACGGAAAATTTTCTTCACTACTTCCGTTTACTTCATAATCTGTGATGTTATAACGTTCACACTGTTTTTTAATTTCAGTTAAAATTTTCCTACCGGTCGGTTCAAACTCGTTGCTGACCGTTGAAATAAAGACTTCAGGAACTGCTCCAACCGCAAACAATTCAGCCAAGCATACTCTTAAACAATAAGTCGCTGCAATTTCGGTTTTAATGGGTAGGTAATCTTGCTCTTTTTCTCCGATAGAACCTGAAGAATCCGTAGCAAGCACGATAAACGGTTCATTCTGAATAACGGTAATATCTCTATATGTGGTAATTTTTTTCATAAACTATCCTTTCGAATGAAATCTTCTTTTTTTGCCCCTTCCACATGATTTTCCAATACCTGAAGTAAGCGGTTATTATCTTCTTCCTTACCAATACAAAACCGAATACTCGATTCTAAACCAAAAGAAGCGCAATCCCTCACAGCTATTTTTTCTTGAAATAATCGTGATTTAAGCAATGGTAGTTCAGGTACTGTCATGCAAAAGAAATTGGCATCAGTGTTGATCTTTAATCGTTTGGCAATTCTCTTTTTTTCTTGCCATAGGCGAGGTAGTGTTTGTTTTGGAAATTCAAATTGATCGTCTAAAACATGCCTGATAAAACTT
>JAYEGQ010000207.1:0-2230 GCA_034659095.1 Thermotogota bacterium | reverse complement strand
ATCACCAGCTTTTAACGGTTCAGAGTGGAAAGAAAGGGTTTTTTTAGAACCGGATGATATGATAATCATCCCCAAAAAATATGATAGACGAGTATATTTATTTGGAAACACAGGAAAAGCCGGACCAGTTTATTTTGAACAGAAAGAACCTATGACTTTAAATTACTTGCTTTCAAAAATGGGGTTCAACAGTGATGTAATGCTTCCGGAAATAAAGATCCATCGAGATGACGGAATCCTTCAGTTCGATGCGCTCTATGTTTTTAATAATCTTGAACAAATAAAGTTAGAAACCAATGATATTGTGGTGATTAACAAAGTTGATGAGAGATTCTGCTATGTAACAGGAAGAGCAGATGGCGGAAAGGTTATCTTCGACAAAGAGGAGAAAATGTCGCTGAGAACCCTTATGGGAAAACTTTCAGTTGATATGAAGTATCTGCCAACCTTGACGATTTTGCATGCGGACGGTACGATGGATTCCTTTGACAGTAAACGTCTTGAAACATTCGATTTTGAACTTAAAAATGGCGATATCATACAATTCCCAATCTCAAAAAGGGTTTATTTAATAGGAAATGCACCGCAAAAGGGAGAAGTGGTTTTTTCAAATCATGAAGAACTAACATTAAGAGCTTTGTTGATCAAAATAGGCTATCAGATGGAGAAACCAGTTGAGATTTCAATATTATCTCCGGAAGGTGAAACACAAAGTGTATCAACGGAAAATATATTGAACAGAGATATTATGCTTCAAAGCGGTTCTATTTTAAAATTTCCTGATGAAAGATTTGTCAATATAGTTGGCGATATCAGCAATGTGGTTGATCCAAAAGCTGAAACCCCCAATGATCCCTCCGATCGTTTCTTATTTAGATACGATGAATCTATGACTTTAAAAACAGTTATCCAGAGGCTGAATGCCATACCAATTGAAACAGGGATTTCTGTGACTATATTAAGAGGGTTGGAGCAATATCAATATGATACCAAGGAAGTGTTTTATTCTAATCAGGAAATAAGATTGGAAAACGGAGATACACTTGTTTTCGAGGAAGATCGCGATCGCTATATCTTGTTGTTCAAAGAGGAAAATCAATTTTCAAAAATATACTTTAAAGCAAACGAAGAAATGACTTTATTCGATCTCTTCGTGAAAATAGGAACCATATCTGAGTTGTGGAATGATGAAGTTAGAGTGCTGTTTCCGAATGGGGATATGAGAATAACGGATATTGATTCGGTCTTGGCACAAAGGACAAATATGGCTTTGGTCCCAAAGAGCATGGTAATGCTGCCGGAAACTTATCGCAGTGTTTATTGTTTTGGGAATGTGCAGAATCAAGGTGAAATAATGTTTAAGAGAAGTGAACCTTTTACTTTAAGACAGTTGATTGTAAAAACAAAAGCAGATTTATCCAAAAACACCGAAGAAATCGTTATCAAAGTCAACGAAGAAATTCAACGTTATCGACCTGAAGAGTTTATGAACATAGAAATGGATCTTGCTTTAGAACCGGATTCAATCATTTTGTTTAAACCATTTATTCCTAAAAGAGTTAGTATCTTCGGAGAAGTTGAATTGCCGGGAGTTAAAGTTTTTGAGCAGGACGAGCCCTTGAATCTTATGATGCTGCTGACAAAAGCTGAAGGGTTTAAGTATAACGCAGACAGAAATATCGCAATCATAGATTCTTCAGGAAAACGAAGAATTATCGATTATAATAACCTATCTGATCCCACAAGCATAGAACTTAAAGATGGTTCGTATGTTATCGTTAATGAAAACTTGGAACAATATGTATTGTTATTGGGAGATGTAAAAAGTCCCGGGGTAAAATTTCTTAAACAAGAGGAAATGAGTTTGTTGCAACTTCTCAGTCAAGCAGGTGGAGTGTTGGATTGGGATCGCAATACAATGATTGAAATTACAAGAGTGGACGGACAAAAAGAAGTAATTAACACTGAAAAGCAACCCGTTGATTTAAAATCAATAAATGTAGGCGTAGGAGATATCGTTTATGTGGTGCCCAGTGATCGACTTAAAATTTATGTGTTTGGTGAAGTTAATGCCCCTGGTATTCTAAACTATTACGAAGGACTAACGCTTTTTGAAGCAATTCTCCAATGTGCAGGTCCTAAAGACAGTGCCTATTTAACAAAAATTTTATACTACAAAGGTGGGATTGATACATATCCTCAAGTAGTTGATCTTTCGAATATTAAATGG
>JAYEGQ010000206.1:0-2232 GCA_034659095.1 Thermotogota bacterium | reverse complement strand
TTGCCACCGGAACCAATCCAGAAGCGTGCGATAGAAAGCATCTTCTCTGCATCGCCCTCGCTGAATGAAGCGCGCACATCATTGTCAATGCCGGAAACATCGCCAACCCATTCCAGGATGTCCGTGAGGCCGGTATGCCGACGTGTTGCATCGACACCCTCTCCTGCGCCTTTACGTTTTTTCGAACGAGTCGGCACGATTTCTTGTGCTCCCGACTTGATTTTTCCCTTGAGTTTCTGGGTAACCGTATAAGTCTTTCTGGTCTTTTCGTTGTAGGCCGTAATCCGTTCATAGACGTAAATATCGCCATTCGGACGCTTTTCACGCCGTTCACCGACGTGACTTTTTCCTGTTATTGGTTTAGCCATGTGTAAATCCTTCTTTTAAGGTGCAAGTATAAATATAATACGTGCACTTTAAAAAGCAAGAAAAAAAGCACGATTTTTTAACTAATCCGTGCGCATGTAGTTCTGCTACTGGCTTAAAGTGTGCGCTTTATCCGATTTTTAGGTTATTATTTGTGATGTCAGGTTTAATAGAAATTTTTTGTGGGATTCTTTTCCTTTGAGAATACTTATTGTCCAATTAACAGCAACAGGCTTAATATACTGAAGCATTTTATGGTAGCTGATAATAAGATTATATTCAATTCTGACTGCATAATAAAAATGACTTGTGAGAGCAGCTATAATGAGTTTACCGTAAACTTCGCACATGACACGATTTTCTCTTGCAGTTTGAATTTTATGCATTCCTAAAATAGACTTCCATGTCTTAAATATCAGTTCAATTTGCCACCTAAGTCTATATAATGTGAATATATCAGTAAAGGTAAGACTGCAGTCGATATTTGTTATATACAGACCATATTTCAAAAAGATTTTTTGTTCTTCGGTAACTGTTTTTCCTCTCTTCTTTGCTTCTTTGTTGGCACTGCGTAATCTTTTATTTACAATATCCTCCGGAAGTTTTTTGCCAATCAGCCTGCAAGTTAAATTTCCAATTCTGATTTTTACATTTATTTCCCGATTATTTTTAAAGAGCTTTGGTATGTCTATTAGTTTTCCTGAATCATTGTATAATTTTATCTTATGCTTTAATCTGGATACAAATTTATTTGAGGATTCATCCATTAATATAAAAGAATCAATTTTAAAATATCCAAGATCTGCAAGAAACAAAGCAGTACCGTTAATTATAAATTCATTTTTTTCAAGGATATTATGAAATGTAGTTGCGTCTGCAAGCTTAACATCCCCGATTTGAATAAACATTTGTCCACTTAGATAGTCATACATAAATTGAATCCGAAGAGAGGATATTGAAGCAGAACCGCCATTGCCCTTGAATACGTCAGCTAATTTTGGATGAAGTGCAAAATTTGAACTGTCTATGATGAAGATATGATTAAACATCTTCACTAATTTACTGTCTATTTGTATTTTCTTCATAGATAATTGTATGCTTTTCAAAAAACAGATTCTCATGAACTCTTTTGCTGCATCACCAATCCTCTGATCAATGGCCTGTGGACTTACCATTGTACCGCAATTACCGTTTAAATAAGCGGCCAGTTGTGTTAATGTACTTCCATTTTCATTGAGTAATCCATTTGTAAAAGTTAAAAGAAATTTGAATCCTGTAATTTCTGATTTTCTTAAAACCAGTTTTTCCTTTTTTGCTATTATTTCGATTTCCTTCTCTGAAAAAAAATCAGAAATTGCAATTTTCATTTGATTTTTCCTTTTGTGCAGATTATAATAATATACTACGTAATTAGTACATAGTATATTATATCCAATAAGGAGAGAAAAATGAATAGCGAAATTAAAGAAATTAACGAAGAAATCAGTAATAAACTGAAAGAAGTACGAAAAAGAAAAAATATGGTTAAAGGATCAATAAATAAGATTTATACCAAATGTGGGAATCCAAACTGTAAATGTGCTAAAGGCTTAAAACATGAAGAATACAGACTTACCTATAAAGGGGTTAACAGGGTAAGCAAAACCGTCTACCTGAGCAAAAATAAAATAAAAAGAGTTCAGAAAATGATTAACAATTATCGAGAAGTCAGAAATCTTTTTAATGAAATAATTGATTTGAATATTAAACTGATAAAATTAACCTAACGAATTTAAAATGAGTTGCTTAACTCTTAGCTTGATAGCTATGAGGTGTGACCCTTTGATCTTTAAGGCAATATTGAAAAAGCTTTATTATAGCCAATGA
>JAYEGQ010000205.1:0-2239 GCA_034659095.1 Thermotogota bacterium | reverse complement strand
GAGAAAGCTCTCGAGGTTATCAAGGCGCCGGATGATGAGTTTAAATCCAAAGGGTTCATGAGTCACTTTGAACCGATATTTTCCCAGATCACCTTTGAAGGGAAAGATGAACTTGAGGATTTTACAAAGCTCTTCATGGACTATTACAATGCGCTGGCCCACCAGTATTTACATCACCCGAGAGACGAAAAGCTGATCCATTAATAAATTTGTCAGCAGAACATTTGCCATAATTCATTAAATCGTTTAAAAATTACTTGCCGTTATAGACAGTTATGTAATATGAGGTATTCTTAATTGCAATAATATGGCAGGGGGCAAACATGAACAAATCTGAATTAGTAGAGGCATTGTCAAAGAGGGAAAGCCTGCGGGCAAAAGAAGCGGAAAAGGTTGTGAACCTGATTTTCAATAATTTTACGGAAACGCTTAAAAATGGCGGCAGGATAGAGATAAGAGGTTTTGGCAGCTTCGTTGTCAGAAATCATGGTTCTTATGACGGTCGGAACCCTAAAACAGGAAAAGAAATTAAGGTAGCAGCCAAGAAATTACCTTACTTTAAGGTTGGAAAAGACCTGAAAAATGGGGTGAATTCCATGGAATAATGAATTTTACTCATTTTCTTTTTAAAAACAAAACTAATAGGGGAATATCAACCTTTTCTGGATTTTCTTCTTTAGAAATTAAATCTCAGAAAACATTCATACTATCAAACGGCTGTCATTAATGCAGGGGTTAGAATATTGATTGCAGGTGCTAAGCAGCTGTTTACACTTTCAGAATTTGCAATGGAGTTATGATATTAATTTCCTTAATGCACAAGTTATGAGAGTGAACAAGAAGTGCCGATATAATTTCTGGCGATGTCCTACTGGTCGAGAGGGCTTCTTACACCCAGCTTATTTTTGCTCATAACATGTGTGTAAATCATTGTCGTCTGAAGATTTACATGACCGAGAAGTTCCTGTATTGTTCTTATATCGTACCCTTTTTCGAGAAGATGCGTTGCAAAGCTGTGACGTAAGGTATGGACAGTGACCGTTTTTGTCAACCCAATTTTGTAAGCAGCTCTCCTGATATTTCTCTGTAGCGTATTAGGATGGATATGATGGCGTCGCACAATTCTCGTGCGCGGATCTACAGATAACGACTGTGAAGGAAATATCCACTGCCAGCCCCATTCTTTGCCTGCATTTGGGTATTTACGTTCAAGAGCTCCCGGAAGCCATACCCCTGCAACGTCTTCCTTTCGGTCCTTTTCATATAGCTTTCGCACCCCTTCAAG
Organism: Thermotogota bacterium; assembly: GCA_034659095.1. Lineage (GTDB taxonomy): Bacteria > Thermotogota > Thermotogae > MWEM01 > MWEM01 > JASUTC01. Next base: position 954 of record JAYEGQ010000205.1, on the reverse strand, counting down.
ATGCTCCCGGAGTTGATCTTTCAGGCTTTCAGGAAGCACAGTCTGACGGTCCTTATCGCCCTTGCCAGCCCTGACTATTACCGTATTCTGTTCAAAATCAATGTCCTTGACCCGAAGAGTAAGACATTCCCGAAGCCGTAACCCGCATCCGTAGATGAGTTGAGCCATCAGAAGCGGCGTATCATTAAGATGATCGAAAAGCTGAAATACTTCCTGCCTGCTCATGACAACCGGCAGCCTCCGCCTCTTGTGTGCCCGCAAAGCATTTGCCACATCACCAAGTTCTCTGTTGAGTACGTAGCGAAAGAGAAACAAAAGCGCGTTGAATGCCTGGTTTTGTGTTGCCGCGGCCACCTTTCGTTCCACAACAAGATATCCCATATAATCTTTCAAATCTGAGTCATTAATTTCATCAGGAGATTTTCTATTTATAAACTGAATAAATGACTTTGCCCAGCTGACATAACTTCTTTCTGTACTGAGTGCCCGATGTTTTAACCGCAACATCCTGACAAGTTCCTCAAGTGCTTTTTCCCATGAGTGCGCGACACTTTCCCCACAAGATTCCGAACCGCGTTTTTCTCTCTTTTGAAAATATCCGTAAAGTTTGATGGCCTCTTTTGCCTGATTTACCTGCCATTCTTCACGGTACTTCGTTAAACGCATAAGAAATCGTTCGATCTCTTGCGGTGAAAGTTCCTTATCAGGATGTTTGTCGTAAAATACGTAGCACTGAGAAACCCAAGATAGATAATAGGGAATCTTATTTTCGGGTATTATCTTTTTGGATATGAGAAATGATTTAAAATGATTCATTAGAAAAAATAATTGTAAACACGTTTTTGCAACATCCTATATAATAATGATAATTACAATGCAATATGTACTTTATCTTTTTCAAAAACAAAAAGGGGAAGAGAAAGTAGATAATCATAGATGCTAATAAGCTAAGAT
>JAYEGQ010000204.1:0-2251 GCA_034659095.1 Thermotogota bacterium | reverse complement strand
AGAAGAAAAACTGCAACGCCCTCTTAATGGGTATTCAAAGGTCTTAAGTGTAACCGCAAGAACCGTCCCTTTGGTTACAACCAAATGGAGCAAAGCCAAACCATATCAAGTTAAGCAGGTTAGGAATATTATAATAAGATATAAGTTGGGAGTTTTAGTGGATGTATAAGTATGAATTGATTATTTACTGGAGTGAAGAAGACGGCTCATATATCGCAGAAGTCCCCGAACTTCCCGGGTGTACAGCTGATGGGAGTTCGTATCAAGAGGTATTGAACAACACAGAAAAAGTGATTGAGGAATGGATTGAGACAGCAAAACTTTTAGGAAGAGATATTCCGGAACCAAAAGGACGATTTACAATGATATAACAAGATTCTATGGTATCGGCAAAAGATAGTCCTCTTGCAAAGGTATTCTTTTTTTGGAAGTTTTGCCATCCATTTTTCATCCTTTGATTTTCTGATAATGAACTTAATAAAGTTTGAATCTGATTATAGTTGACTCCAGTTTCTTCCACAATTTTATGGATGATACTTCTCAGTTTATTTTTATCCATACAATACCTCGAGCAGGTTGGTAACTTTTTCTTCAATATTAAACAATTTGGCGTATTCCATGAGTCTATTGATATTTTTTTCCTTATTTCTCATGTAATTGTTTAGCGCTTTAACGAAAATTTCCGGATCCACATCTTTTCTGTTTTTGATAAGATCACAGATAGTTCTTTCTTTGTTGTATGTGCTTACCGGATTCCCGAACATTGTTTTAACTTCGGTCCTTCCGACTGCGAAATGTTGTTTTTTTACATAATGAATAACTACTTCCTGGTCTTGAAATTTTACGTTATAATTATTTGGGACTGTAATTTCTTTGTTTTCCGGGACTTTATCTATCAAATCATGTAGAAAAAGAGAGGATGAATACGAATACAGACACTTTTTATACGTTAGCTGAAAAAAATAATATTCATCATAATCAGCATCATTGCTCATATAAATTCCTCTTCCCACTCTGGTAAGAAAACCATCTCTAACCATTTTGGTAAGATAAATCCTTGGGATTTCATTTTTAATGAAATCTGCGGTTGTTATGATGCCATTATTCTTATTTATTACTTCGTTTATTTTTTCTTGATAGATGCTTTGTTTTCCGTTCACACGGTTATTATATCATAATATCAGTTTGTTTGGAAATGCCGGTTTTTTATTTTGGGGATTATAAAAAAATGAAGGGAAGCAAAGCAACGGGTACTAAGCAGCTGGGACGGCTCTGTTCGCTGAATAGAGAAAACTCGGGGGATTAACCCCAAGTTTATATAAAAACAATCGAATAGGGTTTAAAGAATTGGAGTTTCAACCGTCCCTACTTTGTCCACCCTTTTGGGTCCACCTCACTCATCCCGGTTCCTTTCCGGGTTAATCTCAAGGTTTCCTTGTGATTTTTACGCAACTAATTCATTAAACTTCACAATAAAAACTTCTGCATGATTTTGATAGACAGTCTCAACCATCTTTTCAATTTTCAAAGCAATATCAGTTTCAAGAAAATATTCACCACACTGTTCACATACTAATGCAGGAACCTCCTTGATAATAATAATATGATCATCTAAATCAATAATATGATTAACCTTTGATTTTTTTAATTCTGCAGAACAAATTTTACACTTCATTATAGTTCCTCCTTGTTTTATAATCGGGATTCCATTTTTCTCCATCAGGCGAATAAACGGTAATCATCCAAATATATCCTTCGCCGATTGAACAAACAACGTGAAAAGGTTTCTCATTAGAATACCCCAAAACAAGACAACTAGGAAAAGGATAATCATCGTTATATTCTTCAATAATTTCACCATTTTGCAAACAAGTAAGTACATCAGATATTTTGATTCTTCTTTGGATCATTCTTGATAGAATATGTCCTCTCCACTGAATCTTTTCATCCTCAATGTATTTTCTAATCTTCTCTATCAAATCCAATATTATCACCTTTTCCTTGATATGATTATACCATCAAAAAGAACCACTTCTTCGTTTAAAATACAGGGATAAGCAACAGGGACGATTTAAGGTGGACCCAAAATACCTCGTTTGATTTATCAGAAGATTTGAGCATTCTATGATATAATAACCATAGGTAATACTTTGTATTACAAGAGGGAGGAAACAACATGAGTACCATATCCGTAAGATTAAATGAGAAAGATGATGCACTGATCAGAAAATATGCGCAAATGCACAACATG
>JAYEGQ010000203.1:0-2266 GCA_034659095.1 Thermotogota bacterium | reverse complement strand
TGAGTCTGTCTTTTATCTTTTAGCATTAAGATTTTCAATGACTTTTTCTGCATTTTTGCTTACAGAAGCGATCGCTGTTTTGATGCCTTTTTCTGTAATTGATTCCAAGGATTGTTTATAGTAATCGTTTTTTTTCTTCATTAATTCTTCAATCTTTTTTCAGGCATTTCTTTTTTATTGTACTGAAGAATAATATTCAACGATTGCCTTTTGGAGACACCTCTTAGTTGTTCGTTAATTTTACGATTAAATTCTAAATCGGCTTCATTTGCCATTCTTTCCCATCCCTGATAATAGTATTCCGCAGTATCAGTAATAACACAGTCTAAATCAAATATACAGGCTTCTATCAATTTTAACACCCCTCACCTGTTGAAATATTGTTATTTAAGAATACGTACTTCATTAGGCTTGATCAGCGAATCAGCTATTTGAATATCTTTGTTGGTTAATAGGATTTCCTTGAATTCATTTACTAAAGAACCGTTTATATCAACAGATTTTTCAGAAAAATTTAAAATGATAAGTATTTTTTCATTGTGAAAGACCCTTGTGTAAGCCAATACATCAGGGTCTATGTCTATGAATTCAATAGTTCCATATTTAATAGCATTTGATTTTTTTCTTAAGGATATTAATTTTTTGTAGAAATGAAGAAGTGAATCATAATCTGACATCTGTGCTTTCACATTTAATTCTTTATAATCATCAGTTACCGGCAACCAAGGTTCTAAATTACTGAAGGAGGCATAATTGTCTCCATCCCACTGCATGGGGGTTCTTGCGGAATCTCTTCCCTTATAGTCAGGCCATAAATTTCTCCCTGCTGGATCGACGATTTTCTCATATGGGATTTGTGCATCCTCCATCCCAATTTCTTCACCATAATAAATGAATGCGGTTCCTTTCATGGTTATCAACATAGCAGCTAAGATCTGGAGTTTTTCTTTTTTATCCGGTAATCCTTTAAAACGCTCTGTGAAACGCTTTGAATCATGATTTCCCAACACATAACTTGGCCATGCGATGGATTGGTAAAGTTTTTCAGTATCCTGAATGAGTTTTTTGTATTTTTCGGGTGAATAAGTATTAATTTCCTTAAATTCAAAGTTAAAAGCAAGATCTAATCTTCCAGGCATGGTGTAAAGAAAATATCCCGGCAATCCCATAGGAGAACCCACCTCCCCGATAGTGACTCTGTATTCATATTGATTCACAAGATCATTGATTTTTTCAATTGCCAATAAAGTTTCCGGTCTATCATTTTCAAATACCCTGTAGTAATTTTCATAATCTACCTTTGAGTTCCATCCTTCTACTTTTGGATCATCCCTTAATCGTTCATCTTTATAGAACATATTGACCACATCAAAACGAAATCCGTCCACCCCCATATCCAGCCAATATTTAATGGAATCCATAACAGCATTGACAACTTCGGGATTTCTCCAATTCAAATCAGGTTGCTCTTTAACAAACAGATGGAGATAATACTGTTTTCTTTGTTCGCACCATTCCCAAGCGGACCCACCAAAATATGACAGCCAATTGTTGGGTGGGGTTCCTTTTTCTCCATCAACCCACATATACCATTCTGATTTGGAATTATCCTTCGAGGACATAGATTGTTGAAACCAGGGATGTTGATCTGAAGTGTGATTGTACACTTGATCAAGAATGACTTTAATGTTTCTTTGATGTGATTCATAAAGTAATGCTTTAAAATCTTCCAAAGTTCCAAACATAGGGTCAATATCTCTGTAATCACTAATATCGTACCCAAAATCTTTCATAGGTGATTTGAATATGGGTGAAAGCCAAATGGCATCAATGCCCAACCATTGTAGATAATCAAGCCGAGAAATAATACCTTTTAGATCACCAATGCCATCGTCATTGGAATCTTGAAAGCTTCTCGGGTAAATTTGATAGATAACAGCGCCCTTCCACCATTGTTTATTCATTTTGGCCTCCTAAAACAAAATACCCCCCCAATAGGGGGGGGCGTAAGAATACTGATTATTCAAATACTGGTTCGAATCCAGTTACATCTGCAATGTCTAAAGCTAATTCCTCAAGAGTTCCCAGTGCATCGTTGGATTCTCCACTGATGATTTCGTGAACAGCTTTAAAGAAAAGTGTAGAAACTTCGTTATAATTTGGCGCAGAAGCGGTTGATGGTCTTGCAACTGCATTTGTGAATACATCGTAAAGTGATCCAAAGAATGGTACAGCTTCGAGTACTTCAGGATCCTGGTAAAGTGTC
>JAYEGQ010000202.1:0-2271 GCA_034659095.1 Thermotogota bacterium | reverse complement strand
GGAAAAAAATGATAAATAAAATTACCTAAATTTCAACCTCTTTTTTCTAAGACTCAGAGAAGATCTTTTTGCGATTTTCAAGTCTGTAACTCTTACCGGATAAATTGAAAATTTCACTGTGATGCATTAGTCTATCCAAAATGGCCGTTGTAATCACCGGGTCTCCAAGAACTTCTGCCCATTTACTTAACCCTTTGTTCGATGTAACAATGATCGAGCGGTTCTCATAGAATTCACTGATCAGTTGAAAGAACAGGTTGGCCTCTATTTTGGAAACGGGTAGATACCCTAACTCGTCAATAATTACCAAATCTACATTCCTGATTTTCGTCAACAGTTTTTCGCTTCGTTTGATCACCTCCTGTGTTTTAAGCGTCTGCATGAGCTCATCCATGCTGACGAAGATGACCCGGTAGCCGGCATTCACCGCTGCCATGCCGATGGCATTGGAAAGAAAGGTCTTTCCCACTCCCGGAGGGCCTAAAAACAGGAGATTGAAGGCTTGTTCCAACCATTCAAAAACCAGGATTTGTTGAATGGTGCGTCTGCTAATAGCGGTTTGAAAGGTGTAATCCAACTGGTCAATGGTTTGGTCGATATTCAGTCTCGATTGCTTGATGCGACTCTGGCGTTGTTTTTCGGTTTTGGCTTCCACCTCTGTTGTCAGTAGCCGATACAAAAACGTCTGATAGCTGATCTTTTCTTCTTCCGCTGCCATGAGTAACTGGTCCAGATTCTCTCTTAGCGTGGGCATTCTCAATGTCTTGAGATGATGGTGGATATGCGTCTTTTGTGTCATCCAATCACTTCGCATACCGTTCGTATTCTTCAATATCCCGTGTTTGCGTCTGGGTATGATAGCCCGCATCCATTAGGGTGGTTGTCTCTGTGTGCGCTTGTGTTTCGGGTTGCGGCAGTTGATCTAATTGGTCCACAACGGATTTAAAGATGGTCGCACTGTAGAGTCCTCTGTCTACACAATAATCCAGGGCGATGTCGATTTCATTTGGGTGAGCTTTTTGATCGTTCTTAACACCAATAGATATTGATCTCGGCTGTAACGGGGCTTTTCTTGTCGTATCGTTTCCAGGAATTGCTTCGCTGTTTCACTCTTGCCCAGTGCTTCAAGGACTTCTTGTTGCAGCTCTTCAATCTTTTTCCGGCGGTCTCTGCGATGATTGGTGTTCTTAACCAGTTTCCCTTTTCCCAAATGAAGCGGATGCTGGGTAATCTGTTCCTGGGTCTTTTGATCGACGATTATGATGGTGTTAGCCTGAATTTTCAATTCAACTTCTTTTCCCCGCTCATAGGTATCAATGGGGAGGGTGTATCGGTTGGATCGATAGTGAATGGTGTTGTCTTTGTGCACTTTTCTTGTTATAATGGGTTCACTGGTATTAATTGTTATCTTTTGATGAACCGGTCGCAGGTATTGGCATTCTTGGGTGAATACCTCGGCCGGTATTTTTTTGGTGGTCGAGTGTACTTTTGCATTGGCGGTTCTTTCCAGCCAGGCCATCGATTCCGCATTAAACGCTTCAATGGTAGTGAATTCCCGGTACTTCGAAAAATTCTGTTTGGCGTATTTCACAACGGCTTCCACTCGTCCTTTGCTTTCAGGGTCTGCCCTTCTGCAGATGTAGGTTTTGAATTTCACCTGTTGCCGGTAGCTTTCAAAGGCTTGGGTGTAGACGATATCTCCAAAGTTTTCACTGACGATCAGCAGTCGGTCCTGGTCGTATACGATTTCCTCCGGCATCCCCCCGTAGTAGTTAAAGGCCATTTCATGGAAGAGGATAAAATCTCTCGTGGTCGGGGGTCTGTCATACCAGTGGATGTATTTGTATCTGGAATGGGACAGGACCATGGCAATGGCATAGACTCTGATTTTTCTTCCCAAGGCATCTTCAACCACGTCTGTTCCCAGATCAACTTGTGCCTGATACCCAAGGGGTGGATCTTCGATGGCTTCGTATTGTCTCGCGGCCCCTTTTTTCGGGATGTTGTATGTCTTTCGCAGGTTTCTCACAAATAGTCTCAAGGTTGAATAAACAATCGCCTCACTTTCATTGGGGAATCGCTCCTTGAGTTTATCGTGTATCTGGCTCGTGGTGTAATCATGATGGGTGTTTAACAGGGTTAAGATGACATCCGTGTACTTGTCCAATTTTTTCTTTCGGCTTTTGGTCTTTTCCAAATACGCTTGGTAGTCTGAAGGGCTCATGGTCCAGTATTTGGTCACACTCTTGTAGTTGATGTCTAATTTTCTGG
>JAYEGQ010000201.1:0-2281 GCA_034659095.1 Thermotogota bacterium | reverse complement strand
CTTTGTTATTGGGATACACAAAAGAAATCCCGAATGTAACTCAAGGGCATTGTGTTACTGTCGTTTCTGCCTATTTCTGATACCTGTCAGACTGACACATGCCAGAAAGGAATATGCCATTGAGACATTTGCCGGATGGGTATATGTCAACCCCGTACCATACCCCACGGGTTCATCAAGGTTTTACACGATCAGGGCTGTTTTCCCTCTTGACGTGGAGGTTGATACACATTCTATACTGGTGTTGAACATCAGGAAGGACAAGAACAAATCCACGAGAAGGGATTAGGATGAAAACGATCAAAAGAGTATTCAACCAGAAGCAGAGAGATGCACTTTTAGAGAGAAACAAAGATTATTTCTTTGATGCAGTCAGCAGATAAGGAAAACACAATATATAATGACGCCGGCCTTCGGGTCGGTTTCTTTTTTGAGGCTAATTCATATAAGCCGTTTTGATCTTCTTGCCGTCAACACCAATAGCAAGTTTCATAATCCTTTTATACCCCGCACTCTCAAGCTCACGGGTATAATCCTTTTCTTCAATTTGCTCGAGAGCCTTTTCCGTTCCGACTGTCCGAGCTTTTATCTCAATAATCGCACTGTAATTCTTTTTATCTTTCGCTTTCAAACAAATATCGTATCTCCCCAAACCAGATTCTCTATTCAACCTGATAACATAATCATCACTGAGATGGGCGAACATCCCCAGGATTAGAATGTGGTAGGTATTTTCAGCTTCTTCCTGAATATCGTAATAACTCAGAGTCTCCAAAACATACTTTTCCAGTTTTTCGCAGAATACTTTGGCGTTTCCCTGTAACAGGGGTTTTGTCATATCGCTGAGGATTCTTCTGCCGGCTTTGTTCAACCAGGTTGTCACGGTATCTCTAAAAAACACCATCACTTCTTCATTGGGGATTTTCAACGCACACTCATACTTGCCCATTGTCAGAGTTTGTGTGTCGGGTTTGAGATAACCGCTGAACAGGAACAAGGCCCATATGGCATCCACGCTGTACTCAATATCCCTTAAAGCGGCGGATTCGTTGATGGTTTTTTCAATCGCATCGCCAGCGATCAGGGTTTCTATCTCTGCTCTGAACTCGGCATCATCTTTCAGGTTTTTATCGATCAGCGTGATGATCAGATCGTTTGAAGATGTTCCAATCCAATAGGGCTGCAGTTCTTTGTCGTAAAGATAGTTAAGCACCGACCAGGGATTGTAGACCTTTTTCCCGCCGAATTTGTACCCGTCATACCATGCTTGAAGATCCGATACCAACCGGCCGTTTTCCTCTAAACCCAGCACCTTCAAGATTTTGGTGATCTCTTTTTCTGTAAAGCCGAAATACTGATGATAGCGTTCTTTCAAAAGCGTGTAGATTTTCAGATTGTTGAGTCCGGAGAAAATGCTTTCTTTAGCAACACGATAGATACCGGTTAAAACGCCTTTGAAAAGATGAGGGTTGTCTTTGAGTGCGCCGGAAAGAATCCCCTTCATCATGTCGATGATCTCGTCGTAGTAGCCGTTCAGCCAGCCACTCTGAATAGGAACATCGTATTCGTCGATGATGAGGATAACCGGCTTGTTATAGACCTTATGGAGAAAGCGAGTCAGGTTTTTAAGCGCATTCTGATAATCCACATTGGAAGCCGTTCCATCGAGGAGTTTTCGGCAATATTGACCGGTGTACGAATCGGCAAATATCTCCTGCAAATCCTCTTCAAAGTCTTTGTACAAATCAGCCAGAAGGTTTTTTAATTTATCGTAAGTTTTGTCCCAGGTGTTGTTGTTGACATCCTTGAACGTGAGGTAGATCACCGGATAGCTGTTCATTTCGTGCATGATTTCTTCATCTTCAGCGATGGCAAATGATTTGAAGAGTTCCGATGACTCGATTCTGTTGTCGTAAAAATAGCGAAGCATGCTCATGTTAAGGGTTTTCCCGAAACGTCTTGGGCGGGTGATTAAAACAATATTGGCCGATTCCCTGTAGATGTCTCCGATCATACGGGTTGTATCCACGAAGTAGTAATCGTATTCGATTATTTTTTTGAAATCACTGATGCCGATGGGAAGTCTTTTCATGCGTATCATCCCTTTCAGATGGATTATAGCATTTTAGAGGGCTTTTTAAGAGGGATCAGTAGCCGTGGTTTCCGGCAAATTTTTCCAAGGGTTGGATGGTCTTGGCAAGGGGGCACAATCCGGTACATAAATTGTTCCCTTTATCATCTACGTGGACCAACAGGTTATCATAACAGTGCGTGCCGACAC
>JAYEGQ010000200.1:0-2282 GCA_034659095.1 Thermotogota bacterium | reverse complement strand
TGAATAAAAACACTTTATTAGTGTCTTATCTTTTCACACTGATAGTTTAACCGGAGAATTTTCACTGGATATTTTGTTTTATTAAGAAATGTGAAGGGGAGTATGGGATAAAAGCGAGGGTTATAGAGAACCAAGGGTGGACAAAAGCGGGGGTTATAGAGAACCAAGGTTAGATAAAAACGGGGTTATAGAGAATCAAGGGTGAACAAAACTCGCTTTTATCTAACCTCTTTTTTATTTAACCTTGTATTTGTGTCAACCCCTGTACTAGTTTCAAACCGGTTCTTGTTTACTCTTGTTTCTTTCATTCTCAAACATCCCAATAACGAGATTGCCGGCCACTTCTTTCCGATACTCTGCACTGGCCCTTACATCTGAAATCGGTTTGACAAGCTGTTTTACCTTTTCTGAAAGAATTGTTGCGGTTTCGTCAGTAAATTTCATACCTAATGCCATTGCTTCTATTTCATCAACACGGATGACCGTAGGGGCTACGGATCCAAAGGCCATTCTCAGATTTAAAAACATTCCCTTTTTAAGGGAGTATATCGCGCCCATGCTTGTGATGGATATGGCCATTGCTTTTCTCTGACCCACCTTTTTAAAATAATGCACGCTTTGATTTGGACATTTAGGGATGATGATGGAATGGAGATATTGACCCTTTTCAAGGATTGTCTGTCCGGGCCCTTTTATAAAATTATCTATTCTGACTGTTTTTTCTCCACCTTTGGAACGAAGGACCAGTAAGGCATCAAGTAAATAGAGGGCAAGAACACCATCACCGGCAGGAGATGCGTTGACAATATTTCCGGCAAGCGTACCACGGTTGCGTATTTGGGTGGATCCAATCTCCCTCAAGGACTTTTTCAAAATGGGAATTTCACGCTGAACCACTTCATGAGAGAGGATTTGTGAATACGTTGCCTTCGCTAAGATTCTGAGAGAATCTCCTTCATCGATGATCTGATCCAACTTTTTTATTTTATTTAGACTGACAAGCTTTCTTGCATCAAGACCTTTAACACGGTTGCGAACGACAAGATCCGTTCCACCGTTTAAGATGATGGAATTTTCATTCAATTGTTCAAAAAGTTCTTCCTCATCTCTAGGAAATACAATTTCAAAATTCATTTTTTCCCCCTCAATGACCTTTCCCTCTATCTCTTTTTAGAGAGACTGATACCTGTTCTCTCCAAAACGGTTAATACCTTTTCTTTGTCTATCGGTTTTGTAATATAATCATCGCATTTTTTCTCAAATGATTTGACCACTGTATCAAAATCAGACAATGCCGTTGTCATAATGATTTTGCATTTTTTGATGTTGTGGTCTTTTTCATAATCACGGATGTCGTTCAACAGTGCTTGACCGTCCTTTTCAGGCATCATGATATCCAGAAAGATATAATCGTAAGGATTTGATGATTGATGTGCATCACTAAACTTTTTCCACCCTTCTTCTCCGTCATTTGCCGTATCACAATCGAAAAAATCCTTTACGAAAAAAAAAAGGATATTAACAGATACTCTATCATCTTCTACAATCAAGGCTCTCATTCACACCACTCCCTGTTTAAAGATTACCGGTTTTTATAATAAATTAAGTCGCTTCTATATCATACCATTTTTTTTACTGATTTTTTTCTTACAATCATAAGGGTGTATAATACAATTCGATAAAACTTAGAGGGACGTGTCTTATGGTTGGGATGCTGTTTTTTATGTTCTCATTGAGCGTTTTTGATGAAGGAACTCTGTTCGATCAGCTCTCAGGATTTTTCATGCAAAACATTCCAACGGCCATTCTGATTGCCCTAATCTTTTTATCCAAAAGATACCCCAAAATCGGGGGGGCTATCCTCATTATCATCTGGCTTTTCTTTGTATTTTTTTTCAACGCCTTTCAGAATCTATCCCTTTTTATCATGCTTATTCCCGTTTTGATTGCAGGCATTCTATTTTTATTTCAACACAAATTTACAGACTGAATCAAATCAACTCTATCATCTTATTCTTGCCCATCATTTCTTCCGTTTTGGGACCATAAGAAATGTGATTAATTTTTACACCTGTTTTTTCTTCTATAAACGTCATGTATTTCAAAAAGTTGATATGCCGGGTATTGGGCCATCCCTTCAGACTTTCATAAATCGGCTTGGCCACAAAGAAATCGTATGAGGATGAGGGAATCTCTTTAATCCTGCCATTCACATCGTATGCCGTACAAATCTTGATCTCATCCATTCCGTTCAGAACATCTGCCTTGGTAATGACAAATTC
>JAYEGQ010000199.1:0-11793 GCA_034659095.1 Thermotogota bacterium | reverse complement strand
TATCGCAAAAACAGACGAGCGAACACCCCTGTTTAACTGGGTAGGTCCTGTTGTACAGAACAACGCGTATTTATACAAAAACGCTGCTTCAAATAGGGCTGTGCCATCTGTAGAATACGCCAAAAAGGTCAAGAAGATTGCCACAACCTCATCATGGTGGATGGAACAACTACTTATCGACATGGGATTTGAAAATTTGGTCAGCTATCCCGCCCCTACACAATGTGTTAAACAGCTCATGGAAAGAAAAGTTGACTTGACTGTATTAACTGACCTGACTGTGAAAGACATCGTGACAGAAGCTGGCTACACGAGATGTGTTCGTTGCAATCTCAAAGGGCACTTCAAATGAGTTTATCGATGATTTCAGAGCAACCTTTGATGAACTGGTAGCCGATGGCACCTACGAAAAGCTTTACAGCCAATATTTTGAATAATCATTGATCCATATTCCTTTGAGCGCCCGAAAGGGCGCTTTTTGTTATTGTCTTTCTATTTTTGTACTTGCTAATCTTGACATTTGAAGCGAAATCCCCCCTGTGGGGGGGTGCCGGCCCTGGCGGGGGGGGTCTAAACTTACTAACGGGAAATTTACTATTAATGATAGTCTCGGAAAACCTACCCCACCAGTTTCGCTGGGCCATACTGCCACCCCTCTTACATGGGAAGGGATTTTTGATTTGACACCTTAACTAAAAAGGTGTATAATAAAATGTCCGGGCAATCCGGTTATTTAAACAAAACGATTCGAAAACAGAGGTGGCACATGGACCAAAAACCCTTGTATGAAATGGTATCCGATTCAATACGTAAGTTACTGATCCAAAACCATCTACGGGAGGGAGACAATCTTCCCGGGGAATTTGAGTTGATGAAAGAATACTCCGTGGGGCGTGAAACCATTCGGAGAGCCTTGAAGATACTGGTGGAAGAGGGTTTGATTATCCGAAGGCCGGGTAAAGGGACGAAGGTTTGTCGTCGGATTAAGCCGGATAACATCGAAAAGGTGGTTTCCTTTTCCTCGGAGATTGTGAAACTGGGGATGGTGCCATCAACAAAGATCAAGTTCATTCGGATCATTAAAGCGGATGAGGAATTGGCGGCTTTGTTATCTGTTAAAACCGGTCACGATATTGTATCTATTCGACGAATCTGCTATGCCGATGACATGCCATTGGCAATAGAGGAAGATTTTATTGATAAGGTGCTTTTACGCAATTTCGATAAGGGTGATTTCTCCGGTTCAATATACGAAACACTAACGACAAAATACGGGCTGGTTTATTCAAAGATGAAGCAATCCATTGCATCGGTGATTCTGAATCAAACCATGGCGGAAGAATTAGAATGCCGTCAAATGAGCGCCTTCGAATTAAGCAGGACGATTTTCAACGAGGCTTCAAAACCGTTTTATTTTCTCAAATTTTTTATTCGAGGGGACTTGTACACCATGGACTCCGAGATAAAATTCTGAGTATTGGAGGGTCTAGTGTTGGGTGAACCATTAAAAAGGCTGCAAAAGAAAATGTTCGGACAATACGGTCAATGGGTGGTCTGTTCTCAAAAAGGGAGCAGTATTCTTCTTGAAGGATCTCTGGCACAGAAAAACACACCTCATTCAACGCCTACAAAGGATATCTTTCAAAACAAAAAGGCGGATGTGCTCATCATCGGTGGCGGTGTCATTGGCTGCACTATTGCCAGGGAACTGGCCAGATGGGATATTGATATCTGTCTGTTGGAAAAGGAATCCGACTTGGCCATGCACGCCAGCTCCAGAAATGACGGGATGATTCATCCCGGACTGGCTCCGTCTCCCGGTTCCTTGAAGGCAAAATACAACGCCAAGGGAAATGCCATGTACGAAACCCTCTCAAAGACTCTTGATTTTGAATATAAACGTGTAGGCTCGCTACTGTTGTTTGATAACAGATGGTTATCCTTGGCTTATCCCATTCTCTCCGCCAGGGCATCAAAAAACGGGGTGGAATCTATCGAGTTTCTTTCAGGAAGTCACTTAAAAACATGCTTAAAGTCAAGACCTCAATTGGCTTTGAATCCTTCCTTAGATACTAAATGGGGAGTACATATTCCCAGTACTGGAATTGTTTCACCGTATAAAACCAGCATCGCTTTCTGCGAAAACGCGGTGGAAAACGGGGTTAATCTATATTTGAACACACAAGTTCTTTCCTTTGAAAAAGAAGATGATACCATCATCAGTTGTCAAACAACACAGGGATCCATCCGGGCAAAAATCATCATCAACTGCGCCGGTACTTTTTCAGATGAGATTGCAGAGATGGCTGGTGACCGGTTTTTTACCATCCATCCAAGAAAAGGAACCATGCTAATGATGGATAAGAAAAAGGGGCACCTGACAGACATCGTACTCTCCATGCCTAAATTGCTTGGGGAAAGTGATACAAAAGGCGGTGGAATCGTACCTACAGTAGAGGGGAATTTGCTGGTGGGACCCGATGCAGTGGAACACCCCTTCAAAGAAGACTACTCCACAACCCGTGAGAGCGTTGATGAGGTCGCCGAGAAACATTTAAGACTACTGGAAGGAGTTGGAAAGCGTGACACCATCACTTATTTTGCCGGGACAAGGGCTTCCACTTATTTGGAGGATTTTATTATTCAATGGTCTTCTTCGGTTCATAATTTATACCATGTGGCCGGAATTCAATCTCCGGGACTGGCAAGTGCTCCGGCCATTGCCCTGGATGTTGCCAAGGATATCATTGAGCGCTTGCAAGAAAAGATGCCTGTGAAAGAAAAAGTAAATTGGCAGCCTAAAAGAAAAGGTATCCCCAGATTGGCACAAATGAGCCTTGATGAGCGAGCCGAACTGATTAAAGAAAATCCCGATTACGGGGAAATCATCTGCAGATGTGAGGAAATCAGTAAGGGCGAGATTATCGATGCATTGCACTCACCCATTCGTGTGGACACCGTGGACGGGATTAAAAGAAGGGTAAGAGCCGGCATGGGCCGTTGTCAGGGCGGTTTTTGCAAACCTCTTGTGATGGCCAGTATGGAAGAAGAATTGGAAATGGATCCTTTAGAGATTACCAAAAAGGGAGAAGATTCGGAGATTCTCAAAAAGAATATGAATAAAGAAATTTTGGAAGTGATTGGCGAAACCGTCGGGAGTGATCATCATGGGCTGTGATTACGATGTTTTAGTGATTGGAGCAGGTCCTGCCGGCTTAGCGGCAGCCGTCAGTGCATCCGACAACGGGGCCAGTGTGATCATGGTGGAACGTGAAGACCGACCCGGAGGTATTCTCAAACAGTGTATTCACGATGGGTTTGGGGTTATTCGCTTTGGAGAGAAACTCAGTGGACCTGAATACGCCTCCCGTTTCATTCAAATGGTTGAAGATAGGCAAATTCTCATCAAAACTCGAAACTTTGTTACGCATATGAGCAAACGATCTGAAGATTTTCAAACTCAGTTGGTGAGCCGGCAGGGAATAGAACACATCAAGTGTAAAAGTGTCATTCTGGCCTCCGGATGCCGTGAACGAACAGCCAAACAGATTTTCATCCAGGGGTCACGTCCCGCTGGCATTCTCACTGCCGGAACCGCCCAGTATTTTGTGAACATGAAAGGTTATTTACCCGTCAACCGCTGTGTAATTCTGGGGAGTGGAGACATCGGACTTATCATGGCCAGACGGTTTACCTTGGAAGGGGCAAGTGTTGAAGGGGTTTATGAAATCAAATCGGAACCCTCGGGCTTGCCCAGAAATATTTCACAATGTCTGGAAGACTTTGATATCCCATTGCATCTCTCCCATACTATCACCAAAGTCACCGGAGAAAACCGCCTGGAAAGCGTGGAAGTCGCACAAGTGGATGAACATTTTCAAGTGATAGAACGGACAAAAAGAACCGTCCCTTGTGACGGGTTGATACTTTCCGTGGGTTTAATTCCCGAAAACGAAATTGCCGAATCACTGGGCATCATCAATGACCCCAAAACAAACGGCCCCTTCGTTGACCAACAGCTGATGACAACTGTGGACGGCTTCTTCTCCTGCGGTAACGCTTTGCACGTAAACGATTTGCTATATGGTCCAACAAGAGTCTGGGGCCCACAATCTTTGTGGTAGCAGTAACAGCAGGATCTCTTACAGCTGCTTGTTGAGGATTCAGGCGTTTTTAGGAAAACATAGTGATAATTCTACCTGAACCTAAGATCATTATAGCATACAGAAGCAATGCTTTTCAAAAGACAAAGAATGATATATATGTTTATGGTAAAATAAAACCGGTTCTCTTCCATTTAGTGTGGACTGAATGGAAGAGAACCGAAAAAATCAGCTATATCAGTGTCGACAATATAGAAAGCTTTGATTATGACGTGAAACAGCGTGCTTTGTTTTGTACCTGTAATTCAGGGACTTAACATATGCTTATTAAAGCAGATAGAGGTACTATCAAGAAGTACATATTCAAATTGGTTGGCAGAATTAAAAGCAAAGAACTCATGAATATTAGTATTGTCAATTTCAATAAACAATTTATGAAATAAAGTCAACACTCATAAAAAGGTTGATATAGAATGCAAATCCTGTACTCCAATCCATCCTTTCACAAAAGCTTTACACGATCAGGACCATTCCCTCTGCTGAGCTGGAATTAATACACATTCTATACTGTTGATCCTCAGGAGGAATGAACAAATCCACACGATTATTGATACATGATTAAGCAAACTTAACGTTGAAGAGTTTCCCTTCATTAAAAAACTTCACAGTTAATAGATGTAAATTCCTTAATCAAGGAACCTGTCTTCTCTCTCCAAAATTAAAGTATCACCGGAATCACTTCATCCAATGCCATCGTGTCAGTTGTAACAAGGCAATCATATGCCAGAATACGTACGCCTTCCGAGGCGGCTTGACGAAGTGTTTCCCCAATATAAAGGCCCGCCGGTTTTGATATTCCAAATAAAAGTCCAGTCGGGAATTTTCGTGTTTGATTTCCGGTTGGATGAAGGCATTTTCAGGAAATAAACCACCCGCTTTGAGCCATTCCAAAACCACTTTGTTAGGTGCCTGGGAATCAATGTTGATGAGTAAATCTCCTTTTTCCACTGCAACCAAATCATAGGCAGTTTTTCGGTTTGGATTGGCACTCTTTTCCAAATAAACAGTGCTTCCAGGCAGCAACAACTCCTTGCATCGACCGGTGTTCTTCACATGGCACACCTGAAGCTGCCTGTCGATTTCAACATTGGCAACAAATCGGTTGGGACGGTCTATGAATTTTCCCTTGTGGCTATTTTTGTATTTCAACTTATACTCCTACACTGAAAGTGAATAGTTGCCCACCTCTAAGCTTTTCTCCAGACCCTAAACCCTTTACCCCAAATCCTGTTTCTTCAATACTGAAACCCACAAAGATAAAGGGGGATGATGTTTTGAAAGCCAACTTCAATATCGTCTTTGAACAGAAAACTGTTCTCATCTTGGCTCAATTGTTTTCTGCTTTTGCCTTTTCCTCCAATTTCAACGCTGATACGACCGTCGTCTGTGATGACATCATAATCCGTTGTTTCGGAGCTATAGATTGCGGATTCATCAGGGAGTTGGCTAACAAAAAAGGCTTCTCGTAGATTCCCCACATCCACCGCACTTGTCCAAAAGGCCTTTGCAAGGGTGTAATACCAATTGGGTGAATTGAAAAAGACACGACCCTTGGAGACGCTTTTATGCTTCTTCTTTTCCAAACTGATTACTTTTAGAAGGTCTGCTCTCTGGAGACTATCTAAAATTGAATAAAAAGTATCCCTTGAAATGTCAAAATCGTCGCACAGAGAACTAACATTAATGGTGGGGATTTTCGATTCGGCCAGGTATGAAATCAGCTTTTTGGTTGCAATGGAGGAACTCTTTTTCATGTTATGCAACAGGCTGATATCTTCGTAAATGATCTTATCCAAGAGGTTTCTCATAATGTTGTAATATTCATCCTGAGAATAATTAACACTAAAGGGGAATGAGCCTTTTTGTTTGAAAGTGTTGAACAGTTGTAAAATAGAATCAACGCTCCTTGTAATGCCTTGTGAATAAGTTATATGATCTCTAACAGTGGATAGAATCGAGTGGGTTTCAAAATCCGTCTTCAAGGTAAAATTCAAATATTCTCTAAATGACAGTGGTTTGAGATTATAGATTAAAGTTCGTCTTGACAGGTCTCCTTTGCTGCGTAGGATTTCCGTTTTTGAGCTGCCCAGGATGATGAGCTGTTTGTCAGGAAAGGCATCGTACAAACCTTTGACGTTCAGGCTCCATTCGGGAGATTTGTGGATTTCATCGATGATTAATGCCTTTCCCCCGCTTCTGAAATATTCGGTGCCGAGATTATAAATGCCATCTTTAATCACAAGGGGGTTATCACCCGAGAGGTACAAACACTTTGAAACATCTCCGTAAGCTGCTTTGTAATGCTGCAAAACCATGGTTGTCTTGCCTACACCCCTTGCACCGGTTATAGTGATCATTCTCTGATTCCAATTGATCTTGTTATATAAATACCTTTTAAAGGCCTCAGGAACGTTTTGAGTCACCTGATGATGGACTTCGATTAAATCAAGAAGCATCGTTACCTCCTAATTGCCGAATAGAATCGACACTTTATTATAACATATGTCTAATGCGTTCGACAAATAAAATTTCTCCCGAAAAACGAGATGATGCTTGATTTTGTAAATATGTCTGATTTTGATTTAAGGTTAAATATAGAAGTTGAAAAATTGGCGAAAGTATTCGTCGCTTTGGATGAATATCGCTACAAGAAACTCATTCATCATTCTACGTCTGTAGCCAGTCTTATTTTGTTATTTTGCCAAGCGGTTGAATTTACCTTATTCAATCACTATCAATAAATCATTATCCGCAGGCGGAGCATCCACCGAAAGCGAATCCAAAGCCAGTCCAGCCAAAATAAGAAACGGATTCAAAAGATTTCGTTTCAACTCCTGAATCACCTGAGCCGTTTCTTCCGAAAGCTGCTCATCACCGGCATAAAATGATGTCATCACATCAACAATATGTTGAGAAAGGGACTGACTCCCAAAAACACGGTTTAAAAGTTGATCAATCGAATAGATAATACCCCTGGGAAAGCCCATTTGCGTCAACTCTTCTTTTAACAACGCCGGTAACAACCCACTGATCCCGTCCTTTACAAAACTCTGTGAATAGGTTTTAAAATCATCATAACCGGGTAAAGTCTCAATGAAATAACTTTTAATCTCTACTTCTCCCCATTGATCGATCTCTACAATTCGATAAGGATTGGGATAAGTGATAAGAGAACCCGTTTGAACATCATAAAGGGTGTTTCCATTCAAAGACTGATACATGGCAACGTCCTGAGTATGAAAATGACCGGTAAAGATCAAATGCATCCCATTATCGGCAAACAAATTTGCCGCTTTCTGCCAATTATCTAAGATGTAAGCATTAAAATAGGTTTCCTGCAAATTAAAATGAGGAATGATGGAGTGATGCATCATTCCGATAACGATCTGTCCCTTTTCACGGCCCTCTTGAATGTTTTTCAATATCCAGGCTAGCGTCTCTTCGCTAAATTCCCCGTCAGTGTAGGGATAGCCAGTTATCATGTTATCCGCATAAACACATGAATCCATGGCTATAATACGCAACCACGCAGCAGGTTCAACCATATAACTTAAAGAGAATTCATCTTGAGAGATAGCAGAATTATAACCACAATGATTATAAATTTCTTTAAAAGCTTCCGGAGAAACCGTATCAACCGATGAAACATCAAAATCCTCAAATCGAACCGCATGAGGGTTGTTAATATCATGATTGCCGGGAATCACATAACATAGCCGTTCATCATCCGTTAAACGCTTTAATTGGGCTGCCACCTCAACATGAGAAACCAATTCCCCGTCTTTTGTCAAATCTCCCGGTACGAGGACCAATTCCACATCGCTTTCTAGCAGTTCATCAACAACTTTTTCCAGAAGCGCAGAACTAACATCCAACAACTTTCGATCCGCTCCCATATAAGCATCAAAAGCCTCTCCAAATGGATTCAATGAAAATGCCATCAAATGAGGATCAGCAAAAACAGCAAATTTAAGCATGTCACTTTTCAAAATGTCTTGTGAAAAAGCCACGCATACAAAAAGCAAACTAATAACAATGATCATTATTTGAAATCTCTTCAAAATAACCTCCTAAATAAACCGCATTGATTATCAACAAACGATTTTAAAAAATGACTTCACATGCAGGAAAGCCTCCTGTGGGCACCCAAAAAGAGAATATGAAACGATTATAAC
Source organism: Thermotogota bacterium (assembly GCA_034659095.1). Classification (GTDB taxonomy): domain Bacteria; phylum Thermotogota; class Thermotogae; order MWEM01; family MWEM01; genus JASUTC01. The sequence continues at coordinate 3,455 of JAYEGQ010000199.1, read as the reverse complement.
AGATTTGAATAAAAACGCATTTATGATATAAGGTACCACCGCAAAAACCATTTTTTATGATTGATTGCCCAAAAATTCGTTTCCTTTATTGTTCTACGGGAGCATGGAGTTTTTGCCAGCGGCAAAACACTCCCAGGTCAGGCTTGCCTGACACCACGTTGGAGCTTACCTACAGGTCTAATAAAGACGCTTACAAAGCTTTTGTTTTTAATTCCCCCCTTGGGGGGGGTGCCCTCGAAGAGGGTGGAGGGGGTTAAGCTTTTTGCAGTGGAACCATATATGATAAAATCTCATAAGAGACATCATAATGGAGGGATCACTATCAACGGAATCATCACAAAACTACCGGAGTTCTTTCAAGAGCAGGTCATAAAAGTATGGAACGATTTTCACGAATTATTCGGAATCTCCAGAATAAAAACAACTTCATTCCCACACTTAACTTGGGTCATCGCTAAAGAATCCGATGAAGACCTTTTAGATGAGAAACTCAATATCTTCCGAAAAAAAACCTTTCCATTTGTCCTCAGTACCAACGGCATCGGTATCTTCACCGGAAAAAGACCAGCGGTGTATATTCAAATCAAACCCTCCATCCAAATTCTGGAATTTCAAAAGGAATTGTACGAAACCTTCTCCGACCACTCTGAAGGCTTGAAAAAATTTTATGTACCCGAACGATGGATTCCCCATATCAGCCTTGCCATTGAAGATATTGATTTGTCCAACATCGGAAAAGTTATGGAATATCTGCTGCCAATCACTTTCAAATACGACTTGAGAATCGAAACCATATCCTTAGTAAGAAAAGAAAAAGGACAAAACATGGAACTTGTGCGAGACTATTGGTTTGCCAGGGAATCTGATCCTGAATCTATGAAAGTTTAGATTAAATTAAATATGCTTGAGTAAAATAATTTAAAAAAGTTAACGTCTATATATATGCAAATAATATATATGGAGGGATAATTTATGGAAGAAAAAGGAATGCCACTTTTGGGGGACATATTCCCGGATGTAGAAGTAAACACCACACACGGAAAAATTAGATTACCAGAAGTTTACAAGGGAAAATGGTTCATTCTCTTTTCCCATCCGGGAGATTTCACTCCTGTTTGTACAACAGAATTTTACGCGTTTCAAAAGAGATTTGATAAATTTAAGGATTTGAACTGCGAATTAATTGGACTCAGTGTTGACCAAGTCTTCTCACACATAAAATGGGTAGAATGGATCAAAGACAACCTTGGTGAAGAGATTAAATTCCCGGTCATTGCAGACGAAATGGGAAAAGTATCCAAGAAAATCGGACTCATCCACCCAGGAAAAGGAACCAACACTGTTAGAGCCGTATTTGTTGTCGATCCTAAGGGCGTTATCCGCACCATTCTTTATTACCCACAAGAATTGGGAAGAAACTTTGACGAGATTTACAGAATCCTCAAAGCTTTACAGGTCGCAGACAAAAATGGCGTTGCCATGCCCGCAAACTGGCCCGAAAACGAACTGGTCAAAGATAACGTCATCATTCCACCTGCATCCAACGTTAAAGATGCAGAAGAAAGAAAAGGCTCAGAAAATTGTTACGACTGGTGGTTCTGCCATAAAAAACTATAAAGAAAAGTCTTAAAGAAAAATCATAATGTACCCCATATGTGGGGTCAAAAAAAACATTGACCTTGGAGTATTTTGCCTTTGGCAAAAACTCTGGGGTTTTCTGCTTTTTACTGTATTATTTTTTTTGTTATATCTCTTCAAAGCTTGATTCAAGAAGCGGGATATTAAAATCTTCGTAAAATTGACTTTCACACGAAAAACGTCTATAATAATATCAAATATTAAATTAGTCGGTGAAGCACATGAAATACATCAAAAGAAACATTGAATCAACTCTCAAAAAGATGGAAAAAATGTTCACTTCAGTTTTAATAACAGGTGCCAGACAAGTGGGAAAAACAACAACTCTCAAACAAATGAAAAAAGATATAAAATACATTACGCTGGATGATCCGTTGATACTTCAAACAGCGATAGATGATCCAGGTGCTTTCTTTAAAGCTACCCCACCCCCGGTTATTGTTGATGAAATCCAATATGCCCCTCAATTACTCACATATATCAAAATGATTGGGGATGAAACTGGACAAAAAGGACAGTTTTATCTCACTGGATCACAGAAATTTCATATGATGAAAAATGTCAGCGAATCCCTTGCCGGAAGAATCGGCATTATCAATCTACTTGGGTTATCACTCCGGGAAATACAGGAAATAGAATTCAAACAACCTTTTTTGCCTGATGAATCATATATAACAGAGAGAAACAAAAAGACAAAACAAATTGACTATTCACAAGTTTGGAAAATTATCCATCAAGGAAGCATGCCCGCCCTGTATTCACAAGAATTGGATTGGAAAATCTATTATGGATCATACACGAGAACCTATATCGAACGGGATGTAAGAGATCTGACTAAAATTGGAGATGAGCAAAAATTCACTAAGTTCATGATAGCCCTTGCAGCAAGAACCTCGCAAATGCTAAACATGACAACAATCGCCAATGAAGTAGGTGTCACCGTTCCCACTGCTGAAAGATGGTTGTCTATACTCATTTCATCCAACATCATCTATCTCCTTCAGCCCTATTACAACAATATCACCAAGCGAACAGTCAAAACCCCCAAAATCTATTTTTTGGATACGGGACTGGCAGCATATCTCACAAGATGGAGTAACAGTGCAGTCCTTGAAAACGGAGCCATGGCAGGCGCTTTCTTCGAAACGTTTGTTTTCTCTGAAGTCCTAAAAAGTCATTACAACACGGGAACTCTCACCCCACCCCTTTACTATTACAGAGACAAAGACGGCAGGGAAATCGACCTGTTAATCGAGCAAAACGGAATCCTCCATCCCATAGAAATCAAAAAAAGCGCCACACCCAGAAAAGAATTTCTCAAACATTTCAAAGTCCTGGATAACATCAAAGGAATCAAAAAAGGAACCGGAGGAATCGTTTGTCTGTATGATGATCTGGTAAAAATTGACCAAAACAATTGGGTGATCCCCGTGAATGTTCTTTGACCTCTTATGATTTTCCACACCATTCTCAGAAATTACACAGCATTCACTAAGGTCACAGCTAAAAATAAGGGAAAATAAAGTTTGACAGAAGAGTCTATAAATTTTAGTAGGGGAGCACCGGTGTGTCCGCCTATAAAAGTCGGTGATGTGATTTTTCGGGATTTATCTGATAAATTAAGCTTTTTGCAGTGCAATCATCAAATGATTGTAATAATGAATAAAAAAAAGCGAAATTTTAAGTATTTCAAAATTATTCAGCTTAAATGATTGTTCTTCTGCCCAATTAATCCCTAAATGTGTTTGGATTCTTGTGGGGGAAAGTGTATAGTCTAGTCACAAATTGTTCATAAGCGTTCTTGATAGTTTTTTTTG
>JAYEGQ010000198.1:0-11818 GCA_034659095.1 Thermotogota bacterium | reverse complement strand
TGTATATAATCTAATCTGGATTGTTCCAGTTCCAACAACGTCAATTGCTTTTCTTCAAGAGTAATAAATCCTTGTTTGTATAAATCCAACGATTTTTCAGCATCGTTCATTTTGTTTTCATAGTCCAACTCTTTCAGTTCCAATTCAACCATTGAAATCTCAGTATCCAATGTAATCTTGCTAATTTGTTTTTCAAGACGTTCTTTTTCTTCTTTCAGCTCAAGGAGCTTGATATCATAAGTTTTCTCCCGTTTTAAAGCGGCTATTTCTCGCTCACCCCTATCTAAGACATCCAAAGATCCTGAAACACCGATAGTCCATTTGAAATCACCAGCTTGAAACCCCAGTTTTTCAGACTCATCGAAATAATAATCCAAATTAAAGCTTAAAGTGGGATTGAACAGATAAGGTAAGAACCAAAGATTTTTCTCTGCCAAAGCCTTTTCTATTTCCAACTCCAAAGCCTGAATCTGTTTAGATGGTTGATTTACGGGGAATTCTAAATATTTTGTATACATATCTTGTATTAAATTTTTAATTTGCCCATAAATGGTATCCATAAGTTGAGGATTAAAAAGTGTTATCTGTTCCAGCATCTTTTCTGTATTCAGTAACGTCTTTTGTGATAGTAACTTTTGCTGTTTATAGACATCTTTCTTATCTTCATCAGTTGCATTTTCAAACTGAGTGGAATAGATTTCCATACGTTTCCGATTGACAGCATCTAAACCTTCATAATACTTTTGGTTAAAGACGTCATTCACTAAACTAATGAACAATGCCCATTGCTGTTGTTCCAGGGAGTGTAAAGTTTTCAAATACTGAGCCCTAATCCCCAGCTCTTCGGCTTGTTCCTCGCTGATAAGTTTTCGACTGATATTCAAGCCCAAACTGTTCATGATAACATCAGAATCTCCTTCTGAATTTGAAGTGTATTGAACGGGTAAAGACAAACCGATACTCGTTCCAAACACGTGAAAAAGCTTCAAATCAGTGCTCAAACTTAAATTCGTTTGGCTAGTATTTGTTTCTCCAATATCAGTCACTGTTTTTTCATAAGTCAATCCGTTTGGTTGAAGGTTTAACGAGAGATATGGATCAAAAATATCCGAATATGCGCCCATAGTCTGTTGCGCAGAAATCACCTGCAGCTTAAGATTCTGATAGACAGAGCTTTCCTTAAGTCTTTTTTCATATTCCGACGTCAAACTTGAAGAAAATAGAGTGATTGTGATTCCTATTAAAATGAAAAAGATTACAAAGCTTTTATTAATTCTCTTTTTAGTGAAAACCATGGGCTTCACTCGTTCTGTAATGCCTCTGATTCGACTTTTTCAAGATTAGCTCTCAAAGCTTCTTCCACATCTTGATCTGAATTAATGACATAGTTACTCAATGTAGTCCAATAACTCTTCAACGTTGCGTTGTATTGAGACAAAACACTGAGATGGGATTTCTCTTGATTGAACAACTGCGTATCCGAAACAAGTCCTTTTTCATGTCGGGTTTTTACGTCTTCCAAATCATCGTTGGAAAGCGTTAATCTTTCTTTTAGTGTTTCCAACTGCTTTTTGAGAAAATACAAAGAGTCTTCAAGATCCCGCTTCTGATCCAGGGTATTTTCTCTTGCCAAACTCAAGTCGATCTTTTTTTGCTCTAAAGAAATATCAGCGATTTTTTGATCGTATTTTGAGGCATTCAGTGAAAGATTTTCAATATCAAATTCAGCCATTTCCAAGTTGTATTCGCTGATCTGTACAGTTTTTGAATCCTCAAGCCATTCGTTGTTTGTAATAACATATTGATTGTAATCAGGGACAAAAATATCAAGGGGCTCCCATTCCATCCCTAAATCCTCTTTGTAGTTTTTCAAAGCCATTTCAAGGTCTCCCTGTTTTTGTTCCAAATCCGTTTTTGCATCTCCTAATGTGATGGATGCATTTTGTAGGGCGTTTGAAGAAATAAGACCTTTATCAAACAGATTTTGACTGTCCTGATAATCCAATTCTGCAATCTTTAGGGATATCTCACTAATGGAATGATTAATCTCCTGAGTTTTAACTTCGAAGATATGGTTTAAGATCTCAGAATAAAATGACGAAAGATTCCCCTGGGTTTGATTTTCTCCATTTAATCGATTGATTTCAGCAGCAATCTCGGATTTTTTGTTAATAGCTTCAATCAAGGCTTTATCATAGTCCAGTTGATTCTTTTCCATATTTAGTTCATAGATACGATAATTTAAATTAACTTCTTTTGCAGTATCAATGATATCCTTTGGCGACTGCCCCAACAACATCAAAGATGTAGACAATACAGCGATAAAGATAATAAATTTCTTCATTTTTTGACCTCCATTATTTTTTTATATTTTTCTATAGCAAAACCTTCGGAATTGATACAAAAATCCTCTCTCTTCACTATACGTAATTTATTGTGAAGAAAGCGTGAAGCCAAATACTCTTTAATTCAAAGCCAAGGCTTTCAACCATTCCTTAGTTTCCTGAACCAGTTCATCTTTTCTTCCAAAATATCAACATGGCGAATCTAAAAATAATGGCAAGGATGAAAATGAATATATAGGAACCGATAACCGATAAAATATTTTTGATTCCTCTCGTTATTTTCACTGAAAACACTTCCTGATTTTACTGTCAAGTGATTAAAGAAAATCAAAACAAGGTTGAAAATTCCTTATTATCAGTATTTTAACACAAAAAAGAATATTTGAGAAACAAATACCCACGGAAATTTTGAAACGACATAGATTTTCTATGCTATAATTCCCATGAATAACAGACAAATTTCACACAGGAGGTAATAGTAAATGATTAGAGTGCTACAGTGGGGATTGGGAGCCATGGGCTCAGGAATTGCAAAGAACCTTTCAACAAAAGAGGGTATCGAGATAGTCGGAGCTGTTGACAGAGATGAACAGTTGATAGGAAAAGATCTCGGTGAATTTCTTGGCGTTGAAGAAATGGGTATCGAAATTAGTAATGACATAGACCAGGTCATCGAAGAGACTTATCCTGATTTGGCGGTCATTGCAACTCATTCTTTTGTAGATGTGGTCTTCGAACACATCATAAAATGCGTTGAAAACAAGATCAACGTGGTGACCATAGCGGAAGAAATGGCCTATCCATTTGACAGCAATCCGGAACAAGCTGAAATTATCGACAAAATGGCAAGAAAGAACGGTGTCACAGTTTTAGGCACAGGCGTCAATCCAGGATTTGTTTTGGACCAGTTGATTCTCAATATGACCGGTGCTTGTTTAAAAGTCAACAAGATTAAGGCACAACGCGTGAATGATTTGTCACCATTCGGAAAAACAGTTATGGAAACACAAGGTGTAAGTAGTACCGTTGAACAGTTCAACAAAGGAATTGAAGAAGGCACTATCGTTGGTCACATCGGCTTCCAGCAATCTATTCAAATGATCGCCGATTACATGGGATGGCCAATAGACAGAATTGAAGAGGAAAGAGAACCCATCGTTTCAAAAACAAAAAGAGAAACACCCGTTGTAAAAGTTGAGCCAGGAATGGTTGCCGGTTGCCGTCATATAGGTAGAGGATATTGTGGCGATGAATTATTAATTGAACTTATTCACCCCCAACAGATTCATCCTGAAGTGGAGGATGTGGATACAGGCGACTATATTTGGATTTCAGGAGACCCGGATATTTCATTGTCCATTAAGCCGGAAATCCCCGGCGGGAAGGGGACAATGGCTTTGGCAAGCAATATGGTCCCTATCGTTTACGAATGGGATGCAGGTTTATTCACTATGGCGGACCTTCCCATACCGGTATGTCTCACTGACAGAATGTAAAGAGGTGTTTTAACGATGTCTGAAAAGGCGTATAATGGACAATGGGTAAAGATTCATAATATCATTCTGGAGCCTTCACAGAGAGCACCCGCTGTTCCGGAAGATACCAAAAAATGCCCGCTTGAAATGTTGCTGAATGGTTTTTTAGATCAAGATGAAGCTTCTATTGGTGAGCAAGTTGATATTAAAACAGTCATAGGTAGAACCGTTAAGGGCAGGTTAACCGAAATCGAACCCAAATATGACCATTCATTCGGAAAACCGATCCTGGAATTGTTAACAATCGGTCCAAAGGTCAGAGCATTTATAGAAAAAGGTGATTCAAATGAAAGATAATTCCTATGCAAGTGTCATGGCAAGAAAAAACGAGATCATGAAAAAGGCCGTGGGTATCGATTATTCCAAATATGAAATTGAAGGAATCGCCTTTGATTACGAGAAAATGATGGATGAAGTGGGTTATTCACTGGAAGAGGTCACAAAAATACAGTCTGAGACTTCTGTTGGCAACACCCCTTTGGTTAAATTAAAGCAAATCAACAGACTGGTGAAAATCATTTCTCCCAAAGGAAAAGGCGCACAGATTTTCCTGAAAGATGAGGGCGCTAATCCTTCGGGAAGTTTTAAGGACAGAAGAGCTGCTGTCAGTGTCTATGAGGCACAAAAGAGAGGCTACAAAGGAGTGATAGCAGCCACATCCGGAAATTACGGAGCTGCTGTGGCTTCCCAAGCAGCCAAAAGAGGCCTCAAATGTATCATCGTTCAAGAAACATTTGACAGCAGAGGAAAAGGACAGCCTGAAATTGTAGAAAAAGCACGGGCATGCGAAGCCTACGGTGCGGAAGTCATACAGCTCAGTGTGGGACCGGAATTATTCTATTATTTCCTCTTATTACTTGAAGAAACCAGTTATTTTAACGCTTCCCTTTACACACCATTTGGCATTGCAGGGGTAGAAACATTGGGGAGCGAATTAAACCAACAGATGATTGAAAAAACTGGAAAATCACCCGATTATGTGGTTGTGACAAACGCCGGAGGCGGCAATTTAACCGGAACCACCAGGGGATTGCAGAAAACGGGAGCTTTTGACACAAAAATCATCGCCGCCAGCGTTGATTTATCCGGTCTTCATATGGCCAGCGATACAGACTTTAATAGAAAATCTTTCACAACCGGTCACACAGGTTTTGGGATTCCTTTTGCCACATTCCCGGATCGTTCCGATGTTCCCAGAAATGCAGCACGTGCGTTAAGGTACATGGACCGATATCTAATCGTTACGCAAGGTGAAACCTTTTATGTCACTGAACTCCTGGCTCAATTAGAAGGGATGCAAAGGGGACCTGCCGGTAATACTTCCTTGTGTGCAGCGATATCATTGGCAAGGGAACTGGATGAGAATAAAACAATCGTTGTTCAGGAAACCGAATACACCGGTGCAGGAAAGTGCCCGAGTGCACAGTTAACCTTCGCCAGAGAAAACGGTGTTGTCGTTAGAACGGGTGATCCAACGGAAAACAATCCAGGCAGCGAAATCGTACTACCTGAATCACCTGAACAATTACATTACACAGAAATGACAATGAAAAAAATTAAGACCTCTTATATCAAACAAGCCATAAAAAAATACGGCAAAAAAGAATTTTCAGAAACTGAACTGGCTTTTATGGCCAAAGATTTGAAATTGACAAAAGAAGTTGTTCAAAATATCATTACAACAATAAAATAGAATTTAGTCAAATTCCGGGAATCATTTCCCGGAATTTGATATGAATTTGGAGGTAAGAGTATATGATAGGGATAATATGTGATACCGGAACGGATGTTCCTTCAGTTATTTCTGAAAGAGAAAATGTAGAAATCGTACAGTTAAAAGTGGTGATGGATGATCTCGTTCTCAAAGATGGTGTTCCCGAAAATTTCCCCAAGATCATCAAATACATGGAAACCGGCTTTCCTAAAACCACATTACCTTCCTTTGTGGAAGTCAAAGAGAAGATTGTCAGCCTCATAGACAGGGGTATGAAAGAGATTATTGGCTTTAACCTTTCCCATGAACTAAGCGGTACTCATAATCTGTTTAGGCTGGTTGCAGAAGAAATCAGAAAAGAACATGAAGATGTAAAGATAGAAATCATTGATACTTTGAGTGTTTCCATTGGCAGCGCCAATTACATTTTTCATACCATGGAACTAATCGATAAAGGTGAAGTGTACGAAGAAATCTTAAAGAAAATCAAACACATGATACCGGAAAAATCGAAATTATTTTTTACCATTCCTACACTTAAATTTCTCAAAGCTGGCGGGAGAATTGGAAAAGTCAGTGGAACAATCGCAGATGTTTTTAATATAAAACCCATCATCTCCGTGGGAAAAGATGGAGTTTATTATACTGCTGCAAAGGCTCGTGGGCTGAAAAAAGCTTACAAAAAGGTAAAAGACCTGGCTTACGCTGTTATAAAAAGTAATAAGACAAAAGTTGTGGGCATATCCTGGACAGGTCAAAGCCCCGAAACGCTTCAGGAAGTGGAGCAAATCAAAAATGACCTTGGAAAAATGGGGATTTCAAATTATTACTCAGGACATATCAATTCCACACTGTTTGTCAATACAGGTTTGGACCTGATTGGAATCGCAGTACTTGTCGAATAATATCAACCCTTTTCATTCATTAAAAATAACTTGACAATAAAACCAACCCTGTGTTATACTTCCGTTCGATGACCGGTAGTCATTTTTGTGAATGAAAAGGATTAGGTGCATGAAAATCAAAGCAATTAAACGAAACAACATCATCGATTCAGCAGAAGAATTATTTTTTAAAAAAGGATACAAGGCAACTTCTATGGACCAAATTGCAAAAAGGGCAGATGTTGCCAAGGGAACGCTGTATCTGTATTTTAATAATAAAAAAGAACTGTATTATGCCGTAGGCAACCGAGCCATGGATTGTCTCAAGGATATGTTCATAGAAGAAACAATCGACGTTAATGATGGATTAGAACGACTTACATCGTATGCAAGGGCCTTTTTGAAATTTCGAGTCAAACATCCGGATTATTACGATTTTATCATCGATTATCAAAGTGAGCGGTATAAACTTAACAAACAGGGAAAAGAAATCAACACCACTTACGCGGATAGTGCACAATTGTTTAGAATGATCATCAACTCAATAAAAGAAGGACAAGCTGACGGTTCAATAAAAATCAACATGGAACCTGAGTTACTTGCAAGTGTTTTGTGGTGTGAAATATGTGGTGTCGCACAATTAGCAGAATTTAGAGAACAATTTTTCTTCCAATTTTCCAAAGATATTACGGCCGAAAATATTCGAGAAGAATTTGTTCATTTAACCGGTGAATATATGCGTTACGGGATTGCATCAGGAGATTTAATTGTAACAGAATAACCGTATTTTTTTAACAAACATGGCCGATAGTCATTTTTGTTAAATCCAAATTTAAGGGGGCTTTAGATGAACAGAGTAGCGGTAACAGGGTTAGGAAACATCAATTCTATCGGGAACAACATCAATGAACTTAGAGAATCTTTAAAGACACAAAAAATAGGTATTGATTATATAAGTCAATTTGATACATCGGATCAGATCATCAAGATCGCAGCGGAAGTTAAAGATTTTGATCCAAAAAAGCACTTTGAAAGAAAAATCGCAAAGCGATACGACAGATTTTTACAATTTGCCCTCGTGGCTTCACGTCAAGCAGTAAAAAACGCAGGATTAGACGGTGAAGACTGGAAGGAAAACGCAGCTGTAACTGTTTCTTCAGGTATTGGAGGTTTTAAAACCCTTCACAAAGAATACAAAAACCTGTTTGAAAAAGGACCTCAGTCTGTCAGACCTTTCTTAATCCCCATGATGATCGCAGATATGGCATCCGGTTCTGTTGCCTTGGATCTTGGTGCGAAGGGACCTAATTTCTCCACCATGAGTGCCTGTGCATCATCATTACATGCCATCATACTCACTGCCATGATGATTAAACACGGTTATATTGAAGTTGGAATTACAGGAGGATCTGAAGCTGTCATCGATCCCATGCCGGTTGCCGCTTTCGGTAGCATGACGGCTCTTTCACCTTCCCAAACACCTAAAACAGCTTGCAGACCCTTTGATAAAAACCGGGACGGTTTCATCATGGGTGAAGGAAGTGGAGCTATTGTCTTGGAAAGCGAAGCGCATGCTAAAAAAAGAGGCGCTCGAATTTATGGCTATATTGACGGTTTTGGTATGACTGAGGATGCTTATCACATCAGTCAAACCGATCCCGAAGGTAAGGGAGCGGCAAAAGCTATCAGACAATCATTGGAAATGGCAGATTGTGATGTGGAAAAAGTGGATTTAATCAACTGTCACGCCACGAGTACACCGGTTGGTGATAAATCCGAAATCATCGCATTAAAGTCTGTCTTTGGAGAACAATTAAAGAGTATCTCCATCCAATCGACAAAATCTTTGATGGGGCATACATTGGGAGCCGCTGGCGCCAGCGAGTTAATTAGTGCCATTATTGAGAGTGAAGAATCCTTCGTCCACGGCATGCCAAACCTGGAAGAGCCGGATGATGTTTGTGATGGGCTGGACTTAAAAAAAGAGACTCATGAAAGGGACATTCGCGTGATTATTAAAAACGCCTTCGGCTTTGGTGGACATAACGCAACGCTACTTTATCAAAAGGCTTAAAAAGAGGGATACCATATATGAATGACAAAAACAACGGGCTTTTATCGCTTTTGGATATAGAATATCCTCTTATACTGGGAGGAATGGCTTGGGTAGGCACTGCCAAATTGGCTGCCGCTGTCAGTGAAGCCGGTGGTCTTGGAACAATTGGTGCCGGTGGTATGACACCAGATATCCTGAAGTCGGAAATTAATCGGATCAGAACTTTAACAGATAAAAGGTTTGCAGTAAACCTAATGCTTCTAAATCCACATATTGATGAACTCGTGGATATTTGTCTGGAAAAAGGCGTGGAAGTTTTCATTTTTGGTGCCGGAAATCCCGGAAAATACATCAAAAGAGTAAAAGAAAATCATCGAATCATCATGGCCGTTGTTGCATCAGAAACACTGGCATTAAGATTAGAAAGAGAAGGAGTCGATGCAATTATCGGTGAAGGCATGGAATGTGGAGGTCACATTGGGTCTCTTACAACAATGACCTTGATCCCTAAATTGGTAAGAACACTAACTATACCAGTTGTTGCAGCTGGAGGGATTGCAACACCCGAACAAGTACAGGCTTCATTCGTGCTGGGTGCCAAAGGTGTTCAAATCGGGACACGTTTCATCGCTTCAGATGAATGTGAAGCAAATGAAAATTATAAATACCAAATCATCAAATCAAAAATCAGGGATACAGTTATCACAGGTGGCAAACTAGGACATCCCGCAAGATCAATCAAAACAAAATTTACCAGAAGACTGGGTAAATTAGAATATGAATCCCCTGAGGATGCAGAACGTTTGTTAATAGGCAGTTTGAGAAAGGCCTTTCAAACGGGTAACGAAGAAGACAGCGTTTTCATGGCAGGACAATCCGTTGGTTTAATTGATGAAATCAAATCAGTTAAAGACATCATTGAAGAGTTGTTTTCAACAGGTAAGATTCAAAATGAATATAAAGATACAGTTGTTGAATCAGCAAAGGAGTGATTGAAGTGAAAGCGTTTGTCTTTCCGGGTCAAGGATCTCAATCCACAGGAATGGGGAAAAATCTTTTGAAAGAAATCCCCAAATACAATAATTATTACGATATAGCCAGCGAAGTCATTCACGATGATTTGTACACAATCATCAACGCTGAAGACGACACCAAATTAACACTTACGCAATACACACAACCAGCCATACTCACCACCAGTGTCATTGCATATGAACATATCAGAAAAACAACCGATTTAAAGCCGGATGTTGTTGCCGGACACAGCCTTGGAGAATGGACTGCGCTTGTTGCAGCCGGAGTTCTTTCATTCAAGGACGCCGTTCGATTGGTTCACTTAAGGGGAAAATACATGAGTGAAGCCTGCCCGCCAGGTGAGGGAACCATGGCAGCGGTGATTGGACTATCCGGTGAAGCCATTGAGGAATGCCTAAATGATTTTGATAATCTTTGTATCGCCAATTATAACTCTCCCGGACAAATTGTGATTAGTGGGGCAGCCAACGAATTCGATGAAGCGGAAAAGCAATTGACTGAAAAGGGTGCAAAAATGTTTGTCAGACTTAACGTCAGCGGACCTTTTCATTCCCCTTTAATTGAAGTTGCAAAAGAAAAGTTGGAAAAAGAGATAGAAAACACCGAGTTTTACGAAGCAAACATGCCGATATATCAAAATGTAGATGCAAAACCGCACACAAGTGTAGAAGAGATAAAAAAGAATCTGATTAGACAAGTCACATCAGCAGTAAGATGGACACAAACCGTAGAAAACATGATAAGCGATGGGGTTGATGAATTCTACGAAATAGGACATGGGGGGGTGTTATCGGGACTGATTAAACGAATAAACAGAAAAGTGAACAATCAAAGATTCGATAAAATTATAAAACAATAACATTTATGGAGGTATTAAAATGAAGAAGGATGAACTTTTCAAAAGAGTACAGGAGATAATTGCAGAAAGTCTTGATGTAGATGTTGAAGAAGTTACACCGGAGGCATCATTAACAGAAGACATCGGTGCAGATTCATTGGAACTGGTAGACCTTACCATGGACTTTGAAGATGAATTTAGCGTAAAAATAGAAACAGCTGAACTTGGTGAAATTGACACCGTAGAAGAGATAGCCAATCTGCTTGAAAAAAAACTAAAAACAGCAGCATAAAAATACTCACTTTCAACTGGCGGACCTAATGGTCCGCTTTTTTTTTTTTTGTTTGCCGGGCATGTCTATTGAGCCGGAACGTTGAAAGAAACATTCACCGCCGAACCGATAGGAAGGGAAGCCGAGGGCAAGGGCGTTGTCGGTGACGACAGGGTCTGAAGGAAGCCGCAGGTGGAATTGGGAACATAGCGTAAGCGAACTGAAGATGGCTGGACAGGGGGAAAACCTTGCGAAAAGTGGGAATATCCAAAAGATCGGTAACCCTGTTCAGTTTAGACAGATGGATTCCAATTCAGGCAGATAGACTTAACCCGGGAAGGTCTGTATCATCTTTAACTTTCTTTTCTCAGAAAGGGAAAAAAAGAGGAGAAGTAAAATCGAACAAGTCGAAAGACAAGGGAGATTGACGTGGTGCAGAGTGCAGATGAGTCCGTAGTAGTGGAAAAGCACAGCGAAAGCTGAGGCGACATTGTACACAGTTACAATGAGGTCTTCCGAGCCAAAAGCCTGAAGACTTGCGAAGGGACGAAGGTAGATAGAAATTGAAACAGAAAGGGACTAGGGACTTTGTAAAGGGAAGACAACGGAAGCTGAAAAGCCGACGGGAACGTAACGAGAAGTGGCAGAAAAGCCAACTGACGAGCACGTCCGTCCAATGGAGTAGGAACCGGAAGCAGTAAGATTGCCGACGAGCTAGAGACGCTGCGAAAGGAAACCGAAGACACCATGCAAAGCAACCTGAAACCCTTGACGGGACAATACAGAGATGAAACCGGAACTCTGTCACACTATTATGTGTGATATTATTTACCAGGAGCCGTATACGAGGCCCGTACGTACGGTTCTGTGAGAGGGATAATGTCTGGGGGTATCCTCGGACATTACCCTACTCGATGTTTATATAAATGTTTAGTTCCCTAGCCCAACTTTCGAGACAACAACAAAAAATAAGGTTGAAAAAAGGTTGAAAGGTGCATGAAAAGGGAAAAGACAAAAAGGGTTTTCGGAAATAGTGACCTAATTATGAATTATAATTGTTTTTTCTATTGATTTTTCTCCCGAAAACAGGTATACTATCCTTGTGATTGTTCTCTTTTTTTGTTTTTTTTAAAAGAAGAA
>JAYEGQ010000197.1:0-11909 GCA_034659095.1 Thermotogota bacterium | reverse complement strand
GCATAAAGAGAAACATTTATAAAAAAATGTATTTTTGAGTTCTAAAGAAATGAATGAGTGGGATTTTAATTGAAGTGCGTTGTTAATAATCTATAGAAGGTTGATATTATTAAAGAGAGGGTGTTTTTTTGTATAAAAAGCATGAAAGGTCGTTTAAATAATCGAATCGAATATATTTCCCTCGTTGGGATTGAAGGAGTTTTCAGTTTTGTAATGGGCTATTGTTTGATTGGAATGAGACTCTACCGTTCTCGTTTCGCCCCCGGAAACGTATGTTCTACCACATTCAGGACAGGTGGAAACAAAGATTCTCACCGATGAACTGATTAATTCGCTGCCTTCTTGATTGGTTCTACTTTTTGCTTCTTGGACATGTTCCTGCTCATGAGCAGATACCACTGCAAAGGCGTTATCCGGAGAGATATGAGCAGCATTCTTAAAAGAAACACCGGCATCTGTGGATTGGTCTTGATATTTTCGATTGGCACAGGTGGAGCATTCGATAACCCCGATCTTTTTAGCATATTTCACCAAAGGATCGGTGGAGTTGGTCCCTTTTAAATCATGAGACTTGGCATATTCAATCAGTTCATCAATGGTTCGAGGTTTCTCAGCACCCACAGATTCTACAGGCTGCAAAGAGCTTGGTCCTTGCCCGGTTTGTCCGGAACGCTGAACAGGCCCTTGTGATTCAGGTATACGATTGTTTTGATAGAGTGCTCTATTCACAGTCTGCGATGCATCTATTCGCATGATTCAACCGCCTTCTTATGAATACTCCATTATAACACGTTTTTTTGAGGAAAGGCAAATGATGCCTTCTTACGCTTTCTTTCGACGCCTCCTGGAAAGGAAGTACCAGTAACCGAACAGGAAAAATGCGTAAACAACTAAACCCAGGAATGTATATAAATACATCATAGGGTTGCCTTCTTGCAAACCAATTGGCGGAAGACTCAAAAGTGTCAGAAGGGGGAATCCGAAGAAAATGGCTACACCACTTCCAAAGATCAGGTTTTCAGTGGCTCCGCTTTTCATCAAGGGATCGACTTCCCTCAGCAATGCCATACCTGTTGAAATTGTACCCGTGAGATTACCGAAAAAGGCGATGGTATTGGCAAGGCGGTGTTCTTTCATGGTTTTTCTTACGATAAACGATACATAGAAGAAAGTCAGGATTCCTCCGGCAAATGTGATGAAAAAGATTGGCCAGAAGGATTCTGCAATTCTTTCAAAGGTAACAGCACTGATGGAAGCTGTTACCATAAAGTCAAAAACGAATCCGGCGATGCGCTGAAGCAGGAAATTATTCAGATACTTTTCCTTTGTAATCCCCTTTTCATGAGCCTTGTTGTAAATTCTTCTGAAGACAATGGCCAAAATGGCACCGAAAACAAAGTGGAATCCCCACAGTACCATGCCAAGGCTTTCTCCAAACGTACCCAAGTTTGCCAGGAGCAGGTTCATCCCTCCCAGTAATAGGTAGACAGCGGCGTATACAATTCCGACAAAGACAAATTGGATGGTCAATCCATCCATATCCGAGAACTCATAATCTTTAACAACAATCGATTTCTTATCTTCTATATCGATGTGCTCGTATTTTTTTCGCCTATTCTTCAAAAGGGTATTCAGGATGATGATACCCCCGAGGGTTGCCCATCCGAATCCTGCTGCAGCTATTGCAAGACCAATAGCCCCGCCGTTTGCCATACCCAACTCTTGCCATTGATTTCCTATGGAAAAGGCTTGTCCCGGTCCTTGGCCAAACCCCAAGGGAAGAATCAGTCCCATAACGGGAAAGACATTTTTATCCGCCAAACTCCAAAGGAAGGACATGGCAAAACCAAAAATCCCCTGAATCAAGTAGGTTGTAACGATGATGAGACCAGCATTCATTGAATTCCAGTCTTTTTTCTTTTTCTGCGGGCTTCTCAGACTGAGGCTGATGAATCCGATGGCCATTAAATGATAAATAATCCCCCCCAAAGTATCCGCATCAAGAGGTAAAAAATTTAAAAGATTCGGTCCCAGTATTAAACCGAAAAACCCCGCAATGATGGAATTTGGAATCAGATACCTTCTGAAAACTGGGAAAAGCCGTTTGATCAAAACTGCCAACCCGAATAGAATCAATACGTAGATTACATCGTCAATCTCTTGCCAATACATTATAATTCACCCCCATAGCTTTAAGAACATTGAAGAGTAAAAGCGAATCATCAGCTGTCCTTATGCGTATTAGTTTTTCTTCGTATAAGAATTCCAGTATGGTGGAAACAAAAGTGTTCAATCCCCTTATTTTATTGAACTGGAATTTATCTTCATTAAAAATCAAACAATCGTTGCCAATTACGACCGTTCCACGTTCTTTTTTTTCTCTGATTTTTCTTTCCTTACCCCAAATCTTGATGGAAGCTTTATCGAAAACCAGCTTTTCATGTTTCTCTTCAAGCCATTTTTTGAGTTTTTCTTTTTGTTCTTTTAATATTTTACTGACGGTCAACTTGCCGATACGACCATTTTCATTTACTTGAGTTGAGTAATCACATGCAGTGCAAAACACATTGTTGTCTTTTCCTTTAACGGTTCGGTAGCTCCCGCAGATAGGACAAAACCACATGACCCGTTCGATTCCCAAAGCCTTTTTGGAACCTCTGTACAAATAGCCTCTCTCTGCCTGCCATTTCCAGTCTGAGACCACAAGGTCATCCAGGGCTTTTGAGTCCGTATGTGTTTTGATGATCAATTCGATTGGCCCTTTTCTTCGTTTTCTAGCCCATCTGGGGTTGACTAAATAACCTCCGTTTATGGAACAGGTAACAATGGGAATGTTAACCTTATCCAATAGTTTTGCCGTACCACCGTAAGCTTTCATACTTTCTCCAGTCCATGTGGCGTGGCCTTCGGGGAAAATACCCACGACTCTTCCCGCTTTCAAGCATCTGAAAATGCCCATGACTGTTTTCATATCACTGGTGGATTTTTGTTTTGGGATGCTGTCTATCCAACGTAGCATTAGTCCAACAACCGGATTCTGAAAAGCAGCTTTGTTAGCAACAAAGGAAACTGGTTTTTTGATAGTTGCTGAGATGAAAAAAGGATCGATGTTTTGTGTGTGATTAGCCAGTAAAAGAAAGGGCGGTTCAGGAAAGGAACCGTTTACTCGAAGATCATAACACATGTTTATCCAAAGTCGTATTCCTGGCAAGCCTATCTTCCATAAGATTTTTGTCCTTTTTCTCAATGCCGTCTCCCTTTAAATGTCGATCGTCAATTTATAGAATTTGAGTCTTTTTAACACAAATTTGTACTATTAAGTATACCAAATACCCAATAAAAATACCAATTATTGTAATTGAGAGGGAAGACATAATTAGTTGATGAGCATATGTTAAAATTGAATAAATAACATACAGTGGAGGTTGAAAATGAACAATGTAAACATATCAGAAGCGATGACCATCAGATTACCCGATGAACTGCCGGAACCGATTCAATTTGAAGAAGGAATCAGAAGGGCTCCCAGACGTGAGTTAACCCTGAACAAAAGGGAGATGAAGCTGGCGTTGAAAAATGCCCTCCGATATATCCCGGAACATCTGCACGAGGAAATGGCACCGGAATTTTTGGAAGAGTTAAAAACAATGGGCAGAATCTACGGCTATCGCTATAGACCTAAGGTAAGGCTTTATGGTAAACCCATTGAGGTGTACAAGGGAAATTGTATCGAGGGAAAGGCCTGTCAGGTGATGATTGATAATAATCTGGATTTCAATATCGCCCTTTATCCCTATGAGTTAGTGACTTATGGTGAAACGGGACAGGTGTGTCAAAATTGGATGCAATACCGACTCATCATGAAATACCTGGAAGAATTAACCGATGAACAGACGCTTGTGGTGGCATCCGGGCATCCGTTGGGTTTATTTAAATCCCATCCGTCCAGTCCCAGAGTGATCATTACCAATTCCATGATGATCGGCCTGTTTGACGACCAGGAAAATTGGCATAAGGCTGCAGCCATGGGTGTTGCCAATTACGGACAAATGACCGCCGGTGGCTGGATGTACATTGGGCCTCAGGGGATAGTTCACGGAACCTTTAACACGATTATTAATGCAGGCAGAAAACAACTGGGTATTCCTGAGGATCAAGATTTGAAAGGACATATATTCGTATCTTCAGGATTGGGAGGCATGAGCGGTGCGCAAGGAAAGGCTGTAAAAATTGCCAATGGTGTAGGGATTATTGCGGAGGTAGATCTCTCAAGAATTGAAACCCGGAAAGAACAGGGTTGGATTGATGAGATTTATGATAATCCCGGTGAAGTCTTTGACAAGGCGAAAATATATGCTGATCAATCTAAAGCTGTTTCGCTGGCCTTTCACGGGAATATTATCGATTTGCTTGAATACGCTGTCACTCATGACATTCACATCGAGTTACTTTCCGATCAGACATCCTGTCACGTGCCTTATGACGGGGGATATTGTCCCCAAGGTTTGACTTTTGAGCAAAGAACGCAAATGCTGGCGGAAAACAAAAAAGAGTTTATCAACAGGGTGGATGAGAGTCTGGTAAAGCATTATCAGCTCATCAAACGGCTGGTGAACAAAGGAACCTATTTCTTCGATTACGGGAACAGCTTTATGAGAGCGGTCTTTGATGCCGGGGAAAAGTCCATTGCAGCCAACGGAACGGATACATCCGAAGGCTTTATCTTCCCCTCATACGTGGAAGACATCATGGGACCCATGCTCTTTGATTATGGTTACGGACCTTTCCGATGGGTATGTTTAAGCGGAAAGGAAGAAGACCTGATCAAAACCGACCAGGCTGCCATGTCATGCATTAATCCCGACAGACGTGGACAGGACAGGGATAATTATATCTGGATTCGCGATGCACAAAAAAACAAGCTGGTGGTGGGAACACAAGCCAGGATCCTTTATCAGGATGCCCTGGGTCGAAGAGATATAGCGCTAAAATTCAACCAAATGGTACGAGATGGCGAGATTGGACCGGTGATGCTGGGTAGAGATCATCACGACACGGGCGGAACGGATTCTCCTTACCGGGAGACTTCCAATATCAAAGACGGCAGCATGATCATGGCCGATATGGCCACCCATTGTTTTGCCGGAAACGCCGCAAGGGGAATGAGCTTAATTGCCTTGCATAACGGAGGTGGCGTAGGTATCGGCAAAGCCATCAACGGTGGTTTCGGTTTGGTCCTTGACGGCAGTGATCGTGTAGACAATATCATCATGAAGGCCATCCCCTGGGATGTCATGGGAGGAGTTGCCAGACGTGCCTGGGCCAGAAACGAAAATTCCATCGAAACGGCCGCTGAATATAACAAGACCAACAAAGGCCAAGATCATATAACATTGCCGTATGTAGCAGATGATGGGCTTATAGAGAGATTATTGTAATTGTTGTGGCAACCCTCGTGGTTGCCTGTTTCGTTTGAATGCCTTCTGTGTTTTTTCTAGGATTTTGAAAGTTAGTATTTTTTTTAAGCTTAAAATATGTTAAAATTATTATAATAAGAATTTTTGTGATGCTTTTAAACAAGGACGCGTTTAAACAACAAGGACTACCTTAATCTACTTTATTGGGAACTTAGTGAACAGAATTTAATGCTTTATGCTGGATGAGTCGGTTCATTCAACTTATAAATGTTTTTTGGCATGCTGCATCATTTATAAGTAAAAAAAAGACTGTATTAACCCAAAAGGAGGTAGTAATATGAAAAAACTGTTGTTTGTTCTATCAATTTTGCTGTTTGTCACTTCTCTAAGCGTAGCTGCAACCCGTGTTGCATTTATTTATGTTTCACCGATTGGAGACGGTGGCTATACGTTTATGCACGATCAGGGGCGTTTGTATCTGGAAGAAGCCCTTGGAAAAGATGTAGTTGTTGACATTATTGAAAGTGTTCCAGAAGGTGCTGAGGCTGAAAGTGTCTTTAGAGGATACGCCCAAAGAGGGTATGACGTTATTTTCGGGACAAGCTTTGGGTATATGGATTCCATGGTAAAAGTATCACAGCAATTCCCAAAAACCACCTTTATGCACTGTTCAGGTTATAAGACAACGGACAATATGGGTGTGTATTTTGGAAGGATGTATCAACCCCGTTTCTTGAGTGGTCTCGTTGCCGGTGCCATGACCAAAAGCAACATCATCGGATATGTAGCCGCCTACCCCATTCCGGAAGTTATTCGAGGGATAAATGCCTTTGCCTTAGGAGTCAGTTATGTTAATCCGGAAGCAAAAATTCATGTAGTATGGTCCAACACATGGTTTGATCCCACACTGGAAAAAGATGCTGCCATATCCCTTCTGGATATCGGTGCAGATGTCATCGCACAGCATCAGGATTCTGCGTCA
This sequence comes from Thermotogota bacterium, assembly GCA_034659095.1. GTDB lineage: Bacteria > Thermotogota > Thermotogae > MWEM01 > MWEM01 > JASUTC01. The sequence continues at coordinate 5,510 of JAYEGQ010000197.1, read as the reverse complement.
CCGCAACAGGCTGCTGAAGAACGTGGTGTGATGTCCATCGGATACAACAGTGATATGAGTGCCTTTGCGCCAAATGCTTTCCTGGCTGCACCTGTATGGAATTGGGGACCGTATTATGTCAAAGCTGTTCAGGATGTTCAAAATGACACATGGACCAATGAGCCTTATTGGGGTGGTATAGAGGATGAATTGGTGGATATTGTCATGAGCGATCTGGTTCCCGGCGGTGTTGCCAATCTGGTTTATGCCATGAGAGAAAGTATTATTAAGGATCAATTCCATCCTTTCCAGGGACCGGTATACGATCAGGATGGAAACCTAAGATATGCGGAAGGAGAAATGGCTTCAGATGAAGAACTTCTCAGCATGGATTGGTTTGTGAGTAATGTAGTTGGTAGATTACAATAGATTAAGTTAACGATTGAGGGGCATTTGTTGCCCCTCAATTTATATGTGGAGTGATTTTTTTGGACGATTATCCCATTCTTGAAATGAAAAATATCCAAAAAGCCTTTCCCGGTGTACTTGCCAACGACAATATTTCCCTGGAAATTAGAAGAGGTGAAGTTCATGCCCTTCTGGGAGAGAATGGTGCCGGTAAAACGACCCTGATGAATATCCTCTTTGGGATCTATCATCCGGATCATGGGGAGATTTTAATTAATGGTAAAAAGACTTCCATCCATTCACCTCAAGATGCCATCAATGAGAAGATTGGTATGGTGCAGCAGCATTTTGCCCTTGTGCCATCATTTACAGTGGCTGAAAATATTATTCTCGGGTTAAAAAATTTTGGATTCATTATCAAGACTAAACAAGTGGAACAACAGATCAAGGAATTAGGTGAACGTTATTCGCTTCCTGTACGCCCTAAAGCAAGGATATGGACACTTTCCGTTGGTGAAAGACAGAGGATAGAAATATTGAAATTGCTTTATACCGGTGCAAACATCCTGATATTAGATGAACCCACTGCTGTTTTAACACCCCAGGAAACACGACAACTTTTTAGTGCGATCAGAAAACTTGTTAAAGAAGGCTCTTCGGTCATCTTTATCAGTCACAAATTGGATGAAGTTCTTGAAATCAGTGACCGAATCAGTGTGTTACGCAATGGTAAAAATGCGGGAACATTAAATCGTGAAGAAGTGGACAGAAGGACACTGGTCCAAAAAATGGTGGGTCGTGATGTATTATTGGACCAGGAAAAACCTAAGGTAGAGCCGGGTCCAGTAAAGATTGAGATAAACGATTTAACCGTTAAAAATGATAAAGGATTGACGGCTGTAAAAAATCTTTCCTTAGAAGTTCATGGAGGGGAAATATTGGGTATAGCCGGAGTTGCCGGAAATGGTCAAAAGGAATTGGCTGAAGCCATATATGGATTAAGACCCATTGAAACAGGGAAGATTCAAATGGCCGGTGAAGACCTTCACCATCGTTCCATTAAAAAGAGAATACAATCAGGACTTTCTTTTATTCCTCAAGATAGAAAATCCATTGCCACTTGCCCTAACCTTTCAGTCATGTCCAATATCTTTATGAAAAATGCCATTCCGGGTTTGAAAAAATCTTCAGCTTGGAATATGCAGATTAAACAAATGCATGAAAAAACAGGAGAACTAATACAGAATTTTTCCATCTCCACTCCTTCCTCCAAAACGCGGGTCAGGTATTTATCCGGAGGAAACCTTCAAAAAGTGGTTTTGGCAAGAGAGTTATCCAACAACCCTTCAGTTATTATTGCGGAACATCCAACCAGAGGGTTGGATATAGGTGCCATGGAATTTGTCTACCAAGCCCTGTTGGAAGAAAAGAAAAAAGGGTCGGCCATCTTACTCTTGGCCGGAGAGCTCTACGAAATTTTCAGACTGTCCGATCGAGTTGCTGTGATATACGAAGGAGAAATAATGGGTTATACACCACCTGATCCATCCTATACGGAAAAAATCGGCTTTATGATGGCCGGAACGAGGGAGGATTCCATACATGAAAATTAAAATCGAAAAAAGGATGAATACTCCCAGATATTTAAGCTTAGTCGTTCCCGTTGTTTCAGTATTTGTGGCTTTGTTGATCATGTTTGTTATCCTGACGATCTTCTTTATGGGACGGATGGGAAGTTTTCAGGGGGCTTTCGGTGAAACCGTTTCGGCTTATAAAGAGTTAATCGCCTGGCCTTTTTTTAACCAATACGGATTATACAGTACGATTTCCAAGATGGTACCTCTGGCATTTGTAGCGTTGGGTCTATCATTTGCTTACAAAATGAAAATTTGGAATATCGGTGGAGAGGGTCAGCTTTATATGGGTGCGCTGGCCGCAACGTGGGCTGCCCTTTTTGTGTTCAGGGGTATCACATCCCCGCTCCTCCTTATTACCCTTGTCGCAATTTTCAGTGCCATTGCCGGTGCTCTTTGGGCACTTATTCCGGCACTTATGAAAGCTTATGCGAAAACAGATGAAATCGTTGTTACGCTGATGCTCAATTATGTAGCCATATTTTGGGTAGATTATCTGGTTTACGGCCCCTGGAGAGATCCTGAAGGATTTGGATTCCCGGGAACCGCAGCTTTTCCTGAACCCGCTATGTTACCTGCTTTTTTTGACGGTAACGTGCATATCGGCATTTTTATTGCCATTGCCTTTGCCATCTTGCTGCAATATATCAACGTGAAGACACACTGGGGCTTTAATTCCCGAATAGTTGGCGATAATATAAAAGCAGCCACTTATTCTGGTATCAAAGTTAAAAAATATACCATCATTTCCCTCGTTGTCAGTGGTGCTATAGCAGGCTTGGGTGGAGGTGTTCAGATGATGGGGATGCAACACAGGCTCATGCACGGATTTTCGCCAGGCTACGGTTACACAGCCATCATCGTCGCTTGGCTGGCAAAACTAAATCCCATTGCCGTTATTTTTGTTTCTTTTCTTTTTGGGGGCTTGCTGGTGGGAAACGATCAGCTGCAGATGTTTTACAAACTACCCATATCTTTGATTTCTATATTTCAGGGATTGGTATTGTTTTGCCTGCTTGGTGGAGAGGCCATCGCTGCCTACCGATTGAAGATTGAGAAAGCAGAGGAGGCGACCGTAAATGAATGATGTTCTTTCCTTTATCGTAGCCACACTTCACGCAACGGTAAGAGCCGGAACTCCTTTACTCTTTGCCGTATTGGGCACCATATTCACCGAACGTTCCGGAATCATGAATCTGGGTCTTGAGGGAATCATGCTTATCGGTGCTATAGGAGGATTTGTGGTCTCATATAACACCTCTAATCTGTTATTAGCTATCCTTGTAGCGATGATTGCCGGTGCGATTCTTGGCTTGATTCACGCCTTTTTCACAGTAACCTTAAAAATCAATCAAATCGTTAGCGGTTTGGCCATCACCATGCTGGGAAGCGGAATAAGCGGCTTATGGGGAAAAGACTATATTGGTGTAGTTGCGGAGAGATTTGAGACAATTTCCATTCCTTTTTTATCCGATATCCCTGTGATTGGCCGAATCCTATTTCAGCATGATTTGTTGGTTTATATCAGCCTGTTGGCTGTGCCGCTTATGTGGTTTTTCATTTACAAAACACGTGGAGGAATGACCCTAAGAGCAGTTGGAGAAGCGCCTGAAGCAGCCGATGCAAGAGGGATAAATGTCTTTTTTATCCGATACCTCTATACCATCATCGGAGGATCCATCACCGCGATTGGAGGTGCATATCTTTCATTGGCTTACAACTCCATGTGGATCGAAAATATGACCGCAGGTAGAGGATGGATTGCCATTGCCCTGGTGCTATTTGCCACATGGGATCCCTATAAAGCCCTTTTGGGTGCTTACCTTTTTGGTGGTATCACGGCGTTGGGCTTAAGGATGCAGGCAGTTGGCACGCACATTTCTCCTGATTTTTTGAAGATGCTTCCCTATCTGCTCACAATTGTTGTCCTTTTCTTTACGTCAACCGACACATTGAAAAGAAAAGTTGGCGCCCCAGCTTCTCTTGGGATTCCGTATTCAAGAGAGGACAGAACGTAAAACTTAAAGGCTATTCCCTTATAAAAAGCGTGGAGTTTTTTCTGACCATTATTCACAATCCGAGAACATTCTCGTACTTAGGCCTGGTGTTGGGGAACACACCGTGAAGTTTTGTCTTTTAAACTTCTAAGGAGTGTCCCTCAACTCCAGCACTACGGGAGGAATTTTTCGTTTTTCAGCAAGCCCTACCTATAATTTTCTTTTGAAATTTGAAACTTTTTAGAGATATAAAGAATAGTTTTAGTCTATTTTGAAGAATATAGAAAAGAAAGAGTGTAAGTGAAAATCACATATTTTTCATGATGACTTGTTCTATGAAAGGCTCCACAAGTGTGGGATCGAATTGAGACCCCTTGCATCTTATTAGTTCTTTGGCTGCTTCTTCAGGAGTTAAGGATCGTCTGTAAGACCTTTTACTGGTCATGGCATCGTATGCATCTGCCACGGTTATGATCCTTGAGAAATACGGGATAGCCTTTCCAACTAATCCATCGGGATAACCTTTTCCGTTGTATTTTTCGTGATGATGTCTGACGATTCTTGAAAAGATTTCCATTCCCTCGGCTTTGTTGATGAGTTCAGCGCTTTTTACCGGATGAATTTGGATCAGTTTATATTCTTCTTCGGTGAGGGGGCTGACTTTGTTTAAAACGGACTGTTGAACAAAGATCTTCCCGATATCATGCATCAGTGAGGCGTAATAGATCTTTTTTTGACCCTCAGAGGAAACTCCCATGACTTTTGCCAATTCTACAGACCATTTGGCAACTCGCTCCGAGTGACCTCTTGTATATTCATCGTAAAATTCAAGTGCTTTTACCAAGGTTAGAATCAGATCGGTCTGGAATTTTCCTTCTTCGTTGATATATTTTCTTAAGCGATAAAAGATGGATAACAGGTTGGCAAAACTGTCCATTTTTTTGATATCCGTTATTTTGAATTCATCTGTATGATTCATATTGTCTATTTCAATGCTTCCGATGACTTTACCGTTCCACTTGACAGGTGTAATGATACTCTCTTCTACTTTTGATAAATCATTTTTGGTTTTGTCGTCCGGACATTGATAGAATTTGTCAATATTATCTTTGGTTAATATCTTTGAATTATCCAACTTTGAGATAATTTCTTCGTTTAGTGTAATGTTTTGAAGAGTTATATCATTAGTTCCCAAGGAAGCCAGCAGTTTGAAAGTTTTATCTTTGATCATTCTGATTCTTCCCCGATGGGATTTAGGAACCAGATTTAAGGCTAAATCCAATGCTTCCTCCAGAAATTCTTCTTCATTGGTTTCAAACAGGGCAATTTGGCCCATGAATTTTAATATTCTGTTGAGTTGCTCTGTGAGAGCTTCTTGATCGCTGTATAATTTTTCCAATTCTTCGTTCATCTGAAGAATTTCTTCGTTGTTGGCCTTGAGTTCTTCGTTAACACTTTCCAATTCTTTGTTTTTCTCAGCTAATTCCTCTTC
>JAYEGQ010000196.1:0-2326 GCA_034659095.1 Thermotogota bacterium | reverse complement strand
AAAGGACACACCAAAAGATTGATAAATCAGTGTGTCCTTTTTTTATAATAACTATTAGGATTAGCTAAGAAACTCTATCCAATTTAAATTTACTGTTCTTGAGTGTTAGGGACAATGGACCTGTCTTGACTTGAAAGTATCTAATTCAAACTGTTTATCAATTCTTTTATCTCATCGGTAACCGCATAAAATTCCGGAGTATTCCCTTCATTGTCTTTGATTGTTAAATCAGCTCCATTGGAATGGAGGAATTCAATCATTTCCTCACCATCCCATTCATCCTCAACGACGTAATGGGCAACTGTCTTTCCCAAGTTATCCTGATGATTGATATTCGCACCTTTTTCCAACAGGAAAAGAATGATTTCCGGTTCGCTAAATAACATAATCGGTTTAAAAACTCCGGCAAAAACTCTTTCGGTACAAAAATCCCGCTAATGATACCGGTGGGAAGGATAACAATATTCGCCCAAATTCCAATCATATTGGTGTTCTTACAGAGTCGGCCCACCAGAACTCCCAGACTCAAATTCACCTGGATAAAACAAGCTAATATAAGTATGGATCCTATCATATTACCGGACAGTAAAGGCGCCTTAAGCGAAACAGAACCAATCCAGAACAGTAAAACTGCTTGAAGGGCAAAAAACAAAAACATCGTGGTCATCAGCGGCCCTGTCCCCTCGGGATTTTCATTATGTTACCATTGACAAAAGTATATACACAGTATATACTTTTGTGAGGTGATTTTATGACTATAAAAATTCAAAAATGGGGAAATAGTAATGCAATAAGAATTCCCAAACCAATTATTAAAGAAGCTCATTTAAGCGAAAATGACCAGGTTGAAGTAAAGGTGGAATCCGGAAATATTGTTATTTGCCCTATAAAGAAGCATAAAACTTTAATAGAAAGAATTAAAGGATATGAGCCACAAAAATGTTCTGAATGGGATACTGGTAGTCCCAAAGGTAAAGAGATTCTGTGAGTGATTACATACCAAAACAGGGTGATATTGTTTTTTTGGATTTTGATCCACAAAAAGGTCATGAACAAAAAGGACAAAGACCTGCGTTAATTATCAGTAATGATGCTTTTAATCACTTCAATATCCTCAAAATTGCCCAACAACAGCGATAACCCCTCGCAAATCAACTTTTCATCGTCAACCACCAGTAATTTGATCATCAAGCCTTTACCACCTCTGAAATCCTTCTGGGGAGTTTTATCGTTATTTCAAAGCCTTCACCCTTTTGGGTAAGAACATTCATTTCGCCCTTCAGTGAGTCAACCCGCTCTTTGATGCCACTTATGGCCATGCCGAATGTCAAATGAGCACAACCCACTCCATCATCTTTTATCTGGGAGTAGTTCACAAGCTGTTCAGTGGTTGTAACGATATTCAATTTGTTGAACCAATCAGTGCCAGTCTTTTGAGCAAATTGTAAAAAAGTGCCTTGGTGCTCCACAAGTAGATCATAACTATTTTTTTCCATTACTTTTTGGAATGAAAATTACAGACCTACGTAAAAACGTATGGTATAATAAAATTGGAGACGATAAGATATCCTATACAACAAATATTACGAATGCAAGAAAAAATTTATATAAATTAGCAGAAATGGCCATTGAGAATGGTGCTGAGATTAACATCAGCACAAAAAAAGGTAGCGTTATCATGATCTCTGAAGACGAATATCGAAGCCTACTTGAAACAATATATTTAAGTTCAAATGAGTCCTATAAAAAAACGATTACCCAAGGGCTTAAAACACCTTATGACCAAACAGTAGCTGAAGATAAAGTCAAATGGTAGATGAAAATGTATGAAATCAGATACACCGAACATGCAATTAAAGATATAAAAAAGCTCAAACGAGCCAATTTAGAAAGTAAAGCCAAGAATTTGATTGAAGTCATTCGTAAAAATCCTTTTGAATCACCACTTCCCTGTGAAAAATTGGCAGGTGACTTAATAGGTGCTTATTCAAGGCGTATTAATAGGCAACATCGATTGGTTTACAAAATTGATGATGAGCATCATTCGGTTATCATCATCAGAATGTGGACTCATTATGAATGATTAATTTCTAACCGGATGGACCTCCTAAAAAATCTCCTCTATTCTTATTCTCTCATAAAACATTCCCTTATTCAAAACAAAGTTTAAACCCTCGCCCCTCTCCACCCCCGCCTCTCTCCACCCTCGCCCCTCTCCACCCTCGCCCCTCTCCACCCCAAACCCCCGCCTCTCTCCACCCCAGCCTCTCTCCACCCCAGCTCCTTTCCACCCCTGCTCCTTTCTACCCTCGCCCCTTTCCACCTC
>JAYEGQ010000195.1:0-2330 GCA_034659095.1 Thermotogota bacterium | reverse complement strand
GAACAATCACAAGGATAGTATACCTGTTTTCGGGAGAAAAATCAATAGAAAAAACAATTATAATTCATAATTAGGTCACTATTTCCGAAAACCCTTTTTATCTTTTCCCTTTTCATGAACCTTTCAAGATTTTTTCAAGCTTATTTTTTGTTGTTTTTTCTTATTTTTTCTTGTTGTCTCGAAAGTTGGGTTAAGGGGGATTAACAAGCAGACGATATTTGAGGATGAAGAAGATAATGAGATGTTTCTATTAACGTTGGATCAGTACAAACAAAAGAGTGGATACAAACTTTTGGCGTATTGTCTGATGGGGAATCATGTTCATTTGTTGATGAAGACAGAGGATGAAACTCTTGGTCAATGTTTTAAAAGAATTAGTGCGAGTTATGTTTATTAGTACAATATGAAGTATTATCGGGTCGGGCATTTGTTTCAGGATCGGTATAAAAGTGAGGCTGTTGAAACGGACGATTATTTCAAGACCGTCATTCGTTATATTCATCGCAATCCCTTAAAAGCTGGAATAGTGAAAAGACTTGAAGATTATTCCTGGAGTAGTTATCGTGGATATCTGTCGTTGAATGAAACATACCATGTGGACAAAGATTTTGTTTTAAAACTGTTTAACGAAGACCAAACTCAAGGCATTAAAGATTTTAAAGCGTTCAATGAAATAGAGAACGGTGATCGTTGTCTTGATATAAGCAATAAAAAGCGTATGAGTGATGAGATGGCAATTCGGATAATCAAAAAGAAATTTTCTGTCAACTCTGCCAAGGATATTAACAATTTTGATCCTGAACAAAAGCAAGTGTGTGTAGTGTATTTCTTGGAAAATGGCTTGTCTGTGCTTCAGATTTCAAGGGTGACGGGGATTAGTCGGTATTTTATCTATGAATCAAGGAAATGATTCTGCAAGGATGACTTTGAAAAAAATGCTTTTTCTGTTAGAATGAAAAGGCAGTTAGAAAAGTATCTCGAAAACTCGTATAGTATATTGGATATTGGAGTTCAAATAATGACTTGGCAAAGCGAACATGTTAGAATAAATTGGACTGATCAAAGTATAGAGCATATAGCAAAGCATAATGTTGAACTTTATGAAGTAGAAGAAGGACTATTTGAAGACGATCCCAAGATTGATCAAACGAAAAAAGATCGTCAAAGTATATTTTTTTTGCCAAACAATAACCGGTAGATATCTGATCATAATTGTATCGTATCCCCCAAAAACCAACAAAATTCGGATTATTACTGCACGGGATATGACTAAAAAGGAAAAGCAAAGGTACAGGATTTCTAAATAAAGGAGGGTGGCAAGTTTGAAAAAAAAGAAGGTTTTAAAAAGCAAAGATGAGATACCTGAAGAATTTAATAGTGTTGAAGAAGAAGCAGAGTTTTATGATAATCACGATTTATCTGAAATAATGACCGACTTGAAACCCTTGAGATTTGAAAAACCGATAAAAAGGCAATACTTCAGACCAAAATCGGAGCACTCACATAAAACTGGATAAAAATTGAAAAGTGAAGCAAAATTTACACAAAGCTGGAATCAATGGGAACGGTTCTTTTTGCGAGTTATTGTCAAAAGTTGTGGAATGGGATTAAACCAAGGGGACAGCCCCCTCGGAAAATGTGGTATAATGGGCATCATGAATTAAGTGGAGGATGAAGATGCCGAAGACACTGAAATGTTTCTCGTTACGTTAGACGAATACAAAAAACAAAGTGGCTATAAGCTTTTCGCTTATTGTCTGATGGGGAATCATCTGCATTTGCTGTTGAAAACTGGAAAAGAAGAGCTTGGTCAAATCTTCCAGAGAATAGGTGCCAGTTTCGTTTATTGGTATAACAGAAAGTATGATCGGACCGGGCATCGTTAACAAAGGGCTTATCCGTTCGGCAAATTTCAAGGGTAACGGGTATTAGCAGATATTTTATTTATTCTGATGAATCTCAGAAAATTTAAAAAGCAATCCTGCCTGTAATACTTTCTGTTTTTACCAGAAATATGAACCTCCCCCCTCTTCATCCCAACACCCCTTATGCTATAATAAACCCGGTGGTGATGCCCATGAAAAAAAGAATCCCTTACGGCATCGGTGACTTTGAAAAAATAAGAAAAGAAAAAATGTACTATGTGGATAAAACCCAAACCATAAAAGAGCTGGAAAACCATCAATACCCCTTCTTCATCCGTCCAAGACGATTCGGAAAGTCCTTACTCATTTCCACCCTTGAAAACTACTACGACATCGAAAAAAAAGAGGACTTCGATGAACTCTTTCAAGACCTATGGATTCATGACAACCCTACCGAAGAAAGGA
>JAYEGQ010000194.1:0-11991 GCA_034659095.1 Thermotogota bacterium | reverse complement strand
GCCGTAATATTCCCCTTGATGGAATTGACAGATGAAAATATAAGCACATCATCCATGAGATAAAATGGATACATGTATCGTGAAAGAAATGGTCCCAACTTAATCGCCAGGTCACCTTTTTGAAAAAGGACATGTCTTTCAGTAGAAACCAAAGGCGGGTCGCTTTCAGAATTATATTCAAAAACCGTTAATGTCTTATCCGCTTTAGGATTAGGATCATCACTGAATCCAAAAAGATAATCGTATGAACACCCAAAAAAGCCTTTTATTCTTTCTAAAATTTCTTCCCTAGGCATTCTTTTTCCTGTTTCATACATACCAACAGCATTTGTACTGGATTGAATCGCATTCGCAAGCTCCTCCTGTGAAAGCCCCTTTTCGTTTCTCAACTCTTTTAAACGTTTGGCAAATTTATCTCTAAACATGACATCCCTCCCCTTGATAGTTTATCACGAATCGTATCAACTATAACTTTTTAAGGAAAATGGGAAACCCTTTTTACGGCATCCATAAATATTCTCTCAAATTAACTCTTTCGCCGGTAAATACAACCCCTTCACGTTCTAACAATAACCTTTGTAGTGCATATCCTTCAGAATCTTTCAAGCTAATTTTACCACTGCGGTTAATCACACGATGCCAAGGCAAATACATCTCCTCTTTTGCATTAGAAAGGGCATAACCCACCATTCTGGGGGTACATGTTCCTTCAATTTCTGCAATCAACCCATAAGTGGCAACTTTCCCTTTAGGAATCTGTCTGATTACATCGTAAATTCGTTGGTAAGTTGTTTTTTGTTGAGTCATATCATCAAACACCTCAACTGAAAATTGCGTCTTGTAATATCACAACTGTTTATATTTAACATTATACATGAAATGGGTGTTATAATCAGCATGTAGCAAAAGAAAAAAACACGGAAGGAGAAAAAAAGATTTTTTATAAAGCGATAGAAAAAAGACACTCCGTGAGAAGTTATAGAAACTATCAATTGATAGAAGAGGAAAAAGAACAAATCAAGGCTGTCTTTAACAATTTAATCAGCATTCAACATGACAATCACTTGAATTGGAACATGGAAGACCAAAATCAACCTTCGGGAAAGATTTTTGCCAAACATGATATTCCCCCTGAGGATTACTTGATTGAGTACGGATTTCAAGGTGAACAGATTATTTTATCTTTAGTAGAACAGGGGTTTGACACCTTATGGAAAGCAGCGGGAATTCCTTCAGATATCCCGGCTTATCTGATTTTCGGAAAAGGAAAAGAACAAAAACCCTTTAAGGAAAAGGTTATGGGATTATTTGTCAATGCGGGTAACAGGAAAGACATGACTCATTTTCTTCAAGTGGACCCCTCTACTCTTACCGATTCTCAAGCAAAGATTATCAAGAGTTGTATTCTATCGCCATCCGCCATTAACAAACAGCCCTGGTCATTTCATTTCCAGGATGAGAAAACGTTAGAAATACGCATCACCGGAAAAAGCAAATACAACTATTTGGACACCGGGATCTGTTTATATCACGCTTATCAGGCGTTTTCCTTTGAATATAAAACACCGGAATTGGTCAAAAAAGAAGATTTTCACTGGATCGTTAAGGCATAGGTGAACCTTAAGACTATCGCATCCTTTATGGGCATCCCGTTATTGCGGGTGCCTATATTTTTCACAGTAAATACTCCTTCACTGAATCCCGGATCAAATCATCAATCTCCTCTTTAGGTAGTTTTGCCATCTGATCATACATCTTTTTATACATAAATCCCGCTTTTTCGTTCATCATCTGGCCACCCGGAAAAACCCGTTTAAAAACAGCCTTTTCAACTAATTCGAAAGGGAAATTCTTCTCAAAATATTCAGTTATCCGTGAATCTTCCGCCTTACTGGCACAACAAACAAAAAGCCCTATCTGCTTGTTTTTCAATGCATTCAAATGCTTTTTTAGAAACGATTTCAAACCCCTTGGTGTTTTTCCCATGTATATCCCGCCACCAACAATAATGCCCTCCCATTGATCCAAATCCATTTTTTTAGCCTGCTTCACATCCACTGCCTGACTGCCATCTCCAAATTCATCCGCCAATCGACTCGCATACATACCGGAACTGCCGTATTTACTTGTAAAAACTGTCAGTACTTTCATAAAACACCTACTCTGTAAATGCCAAATAATTCTATTCCCTCTTCAGGGATTCTTCGGGTGATAAACACTTTTTCTTTCTTCATTTTCAAATCATCCTTTTTACAAAAGTGGACGCTGCAAGTGTTTAAAATAAAAGGAGTTTTAGCAGCCATCGCCACGTTTTTTTTATGTGACAGCTGAAATCGCTGCTTCTTAGATCGCCCTTTATATATTTTTAAGAGGGTCTTTTTTCGTAATCACGTCTATGTATCTAAAACATTTCCAAATCTCCAGTGGCTATCTTCTGACTCGTTTCTTTATTGAATACATGATAATTTGAGGTATTAAACGCCAAACCAATTTTAGTATCCACGGGAAAATCCACTCTTCCAAAAGCAACTACCGAAAGGATGACATCTTTGAGTTTGACTTTAACAATCGTTTCCATCCCTGAAGGCAACGCTGAATAAATGGTGCTGGTATTCTTATCAGACTCGGTCAGTTGAATATCCTCCGGCCTTATCCCAAGGTACACTTCTTGACCATTTGTATATTCTCCGGATTTAGCACGAAAGTTCATTTTGAAATTCATCTCGTCATTCTTTAGCGAACAGGAATCCTCATTAATCTTCTCAATCTTCATCTCCAGAAAGTTCATTGACGGGTTACCAATAAAGTCTCCAACAAATCGATTAACCGGATCATCATAAATCAACAATGGCGTATCATATTGATTCAAAACGCCCTCGTTAATCAGGCATATCTTTGTTGCCAGGGTCATAGCTTCCAGCTGGTCATGAGTAACGTAGACAAATGTTGATTTGATCTCAACATGAAGGCGTTTTAATTCCACCCTCATCTCCATTCTAAGTTTGGCATCCAAATTTGAAAGGGGCTCATCCATCAACAGGACTTTGGGATTGGGAGCCAGTGTTCTGGCAATGGCTACACGCTGCTGCTGTCCCCCAGATAATTCAGCGGGATATCTTTCCATCAATTCTGAAATCTTAACCAGTTCTCCCATCTGCTGAACCCGGTTTTGTATTTCTTCTTTTTTCCACTTTAAATTTTCCAGTCCAAAAGCAATGTTCTGATAAACGGTCATATGAGGCCATAGAGCGTAATTCTGAAAGAGCAGCCCTATGTTTCTCTTATCCGGGGGCAAATTGATTTGCTGCTCGCTGGAAAAGACGATTTTCCCATCGATGCTGATCTCACCTTCGGTGGGCGTTTCCAGTCCGGATATCATTCTAAGGGTGGTTGTTTTCCCACATCCTGAAGGACCCAGAAGGGTAACAAAGTCCCTGTCTTCTATAGTCAGATTGAGATTCTTTACGGCAAAAACCTCACCAAATTTTTTAGTCACATCTTTTAAGATAATTTCCGGCATCTGTCATTACCCCCCTATTCCTTTATCTATACTGGCACCGGTTACTTTATTGATGATAAAATTAAACGTAAGTACAATAAGAATGATCAGTAAAACAATGGCGTTGGCATATTGATCCCATCCCTTTTCGTTGTATTGAAACAGCATAGTCGTTAATATGCTGGTTGAAGGTGTTACCAACAATATATACAGAGACAATTCCCGCATACTGGAGATAAAAGGCAGCAGATAACCTGAAATAAACGTGGGCTTTTGTATGGGAATGATGATCCTTACCATACGCTTCCACCATCCCACACCGAAGATAACCGCCGCTTCTTCAATCTCTTTACCCAACTGGAGTATGGCGTTAATCCCGGCACGGGAAGCAAAAGGCAGGTATTTGACCGAACCAACCAAAATCAATATGGCAAATGTTCCGTATAAAGAAGGGATAATACCGCGCTGAACGGAGAACATGGACAAATAAATTGCACCGAATGCCATGCTGGGAATCAGATAGGGGAAAAAGGCCAATCTATCGAGAAAGTTTGAGGATCGTTTCCCCCGATTCTTGGCAACAGCATATCCAACCAAAATTCCCACCGTTCCAGCGATAAAAGCCACAGCGAGTGATAGCATAAAGCTGTTTGTCAAACCTTTGTATACGTATTTATTTTTAAGAATTCCCGGTTCACCGCTTGCAATATCCGGACTTCCCTCTCCTGTCCAGAATATGGTGGAGTAATTGTCTAAACTGTAATTTCCGGGTTCCACCAAAAATGACTGGAGGGTGAAAGTCAACAGAGGCAAAACCGAGATGGCAATTAAAATAAATAAGAGAACAGATGAAACAACGGTTCTTACCTTTCCGAGATTAACGAGCGAAATGTTAGAGCTTTTCCCTGTAACGGTAGTAAACCCTTTGCGTTTTCCGATGATGATCTGATTGATGGTCAGTATCAGAGTTCCAATGATGATCATCAGCGAAGCAATAATATAGCCAACTCCGGGATTGACACCGTTTAATGTTCTGAACATCTGTGTCGTCAACACCTGAAACCGGACGGGTGCTCCCAGAAATGCAGGTACTGCAAAAGCACTCATAGAACTCGAGAAAACAAGAAGAAATGTGGATAAAACAGCCGGCATAACGATGGGGATGGTGATTTTCCTGATGATTTTGAATCTGGAAGTCTTGAGTATAACCGCCGCTTCCTCCAGATTGGCATCCATATTCCTGAGAATACCGCCAATGAGTATATAAGCAAATGGCGCGTAATGAAGCCCAAGTACTATGACAATGGGGAAAAACCCGAAGGCAAACCAATTTGGCGTTGGGATACCTGTTATTGCTGTAAATAAACCCGGAGCTCCACCTATATTACTGTTTTTAAAGAAATTCAACCAGGCCATAGCCAAAGTCCAAGAAGGCATGATGTATGGAAACAGCATAAGAGTAGAAATTACCTTTTTAAACCTTAAATTCGTGCGTGTGATTAACCAGGCAAAAAGCCCTCCTACAATCAGTGCAAAGGCACAAGTGGATAAAGAGACGAGAATGGTGTTGAACAACGGCTTATAGAAAAGATTCTCACTGGCTCTGCTCAGGAAAACATAATTCCAGTGATACAAAGTCAGATCTCCAACTTCAGAGCCTCTGATACGACGCGCTTCCGATGAATGCACCGTAAAGGTATCCCCTGCAATGGAAAAGAGAGGAATGATGGTCAAGTAAATGAGAATGATCAGTAATACGATTAATATAACGTTTTCTGGTTTTTGAAAAAAGATACGAGTTTTGTTGAAAATTTTTGTCATAATCAAATCACCTTTTATAAGGCAAAACCGCCACACTTACGTTGGCGGTTTTGCATGTTTTAGATTAATAGGCGAATGCGTTCCAGAATTCTTCTACATCGATCCTGTGACTAAACAGGTATTCGGGATCTTCGCCGATCAGCAATTTCGACCATATTTCAAAACTGTTATCTCCAGGGTGGGGAAGGATATTTGGATTGGAGGAATAGGTTCCTTCCGATCCGGACCAGGGTTCAAAGCCCGGTTCCGTGAGAAGATATTCGATAAACAATTTCGCAGCGTTGGGGTTGTCGGCATTTTCCGTGAGCATAAGATAACTGGGATAATAAAATCCGGCAAAAGGATCCATCCCCATAATCGGGAGCAATGCAAGGTTCTTTGTTTCTCTATATCGAACCTTTGAATAAGTACACAGGCCCACTTTGTCAATTCCCTGTCCCTTGATACCGATTGATCCCGCCATGGTTGTGTCACTTTTCATCAGGACAAGTCCGTTCTCCAGAACGCCCTTAATCCATTCATAACCGGCATTTTCCTCTGTCAGTTCGATGGGTTTTCCGTAATATCTTTTATAGGCTGCAGCCAATTCCTCTGACAATTCCGGCTTAGTGATCATCGTCAGGAAATTCATGTTGACCCCTTCCTGGAACGGGTCTTTGAAGAAGAACTGCCCTCTGAACTCAGGATCTGTCAATGCCCAGACATTTACCACAGGTGGATAAGTATAGGTTTCAGAGTTGTAAATGAACACCTTTGTGATCATTGAAAGTCTCAACGGATTCTGATAATCTGCCGGAATAACATCCTTGAAATCTTCAGGAACGTAATTTTCAAGATAACCCGGTTCCACCAGTTCACCAAAAATCCTACCACCATCCTGTGCGATAACAAAGTCAGCACCCACGATTCCGCCACCGACTTCTTTTGAAACCTTTTCAATCAGCTCATACCCCTTCAGGTTAAAAGCTTCAACGCTGATACCATATTTGGCCTCAAACGCTTCTGCTGCGTTCTTAATTCTGCTGGTGATTGAGTAAACAACAACCTTCCCTTCTTTTTTTGCAGCTTCAATCAATTCTTGAGAAGCTGA
Source organism: Thermotogota bacterium (assembly GCA_034659095.1). Classification (GTDB taxonomy): domain Bacteria; phylum Thermotogota; class Thermotogae; order MWEM01; family MWEM01; genus JASUTC01. The sequence goes on along the minus strand of JAYEGQ010000194.1, from coordinate 5,581 downwards.
AAAAGCCATCAATGCAATTAATACAAAAATCATTACGAACAAAATGTTCCTTTTCATTAGGTCACCTCCAAGTTTTTTCATTCCGATAATCTGAATCTTCAAAAGTGTTTTAAGTACAGGTGAATTGATAGTTCTTAATAATTGTACCAGAAAAGTGTACGAAAATAAAAGAGGGAACAGTTTCCTTGGCCGTTTATTCTTCCAGTTCAAATACTTCCAGTTTAATTTTGCCATCTTCAAATCCCTTTACGATGTATTGACCATCTTCGGTTACAAATACGGAAGTTAATCCACTACCAACGGTAATATCTTTGATAAATTCAAGTTTGTTTCCGCCGATTTCGTAAATATTTAGCGCCGATGAGGCGTTTCCTGCCATTATATATGATTTATTATCCACCACAAAAGACTGGAGGGTTGTTATCAGGGTTCTTGAGATAGTTTCTAATCCGACTCTGTTAAGTTTTTTCGACGCGTCCAATACATGCCAGGCAATAATTTCTCCATCAGAAAAGCCTGCAACAGCGTATTTTCCATCAACAGTCACAATACCCGATCTTGAACTATCTCCTTTTCTCTGATAACTTCCAAACAGATTGATAGTCTCTCCTTTATTTTCCATGAAGGCTCTCATATCCCACCAAAAACACCTTTGATCAATAGAAGTTGACAAAAAGAAAGTGTCGTCGGGATGGATGTTCACGGCCATGACCGTACTGGTATGATTTGGAATAGTTTGTAACAATCTGCCGGTATTGAAATCCCAGAGTTTAATCGATTTATCACGGCTTCCGGAAACAATAACCGACCCATCAGATGTCAAATCAAGGCTTATAATCCAATTTTGATGTCCGCTAAGAGTTCTCAAATTTTCCTCTGAGTTCAGATCCCATATTTTAATCAAGCCATCTTGTCCGCCTGAGACTAAATATTTTGCCTGTGAATCCACAACGATATCTCTTATTACACCATCGTGGGCTTTGAAACTTTGCCACAGTTTTCCGGTTTGCAAGTCCCATGTTCTGATATAACCGTTTTCATAACCTGCATAGGCGTATTTATTGAATTTGTCAATTTTTATGACACTCACCGGCGATTGGAAAGTTTCACTCTCAAATCCACTGACACTTGTATTGATTTCATCAAAAACCCTGTGTTTGAACGAGAGCCTTTTAATTCTGTCGGGAACGATCTCTATTTTTGTATCATTCATGAGTTGGAAGGGAATATAGTTGTTGACAATAACCCCCTTCATTTCGTTTCCCTTTCTAAGTGAAACAACCGAAATAACGTTGCCGAGACCTTCAAATTCAATGTTCTGAATGTCCTTTATTGCAATGTTTAACATCCCGTAAGAGGTTTCAAGCTCAACCTTTTCGATCTCTATCATGCCAAAAAGATAGTCTCCCGATCTTAAAACGATCTCCGCTGTGTATTTCAACGGTGTTTCGGATTCATTATCCAAGACAATCTTCTTCACCTTATCTTTTAATATGGTCAGTTCATTACCCACCGTTTGGATCTTAAATGAATCATTCAGGAGTATCCCGCTAATCTTTTCTCCACTCATATTGGTGTAAATCCTCGTTATTCGGTTTCCGGGGGTTGGAAACACAATTTGTGTTATATCTGTGGAAGTTAACACAATTTCCGAGTACGGTGTAATAAAGGAAAAATTTTCTGTGAGTAGCTCTGCTTCAAATTGGTCCCCATTTAACATGTAAAACATGGCTTTAACTGCATAAGCAGATGTAAAAGACAGGATTAAACAAAAGAATATGATTATCGTTTTTTTCATCACCAACACCGCCTTAATTCCTTTTAAAGACTATTCTGTCAATCTTATCCGGAACGATTTGAATAATCTGTTCCCCTAAGAGTTTCATGGGAAGATAATCATTTTGGATGATTCCCTTAATTTCATTTCCTTCACTCATTCGCACACTTGTGGTTACTTTTCCCGCTCCCTCAAAATTGATTTGAGCCATTTTTTTGGGATCGAGCGTAAAGGTTCCGTAAGAAGTTTTGATCTTCAGATTTGTTAAAAGGAGTTCCCCGTAGAAAAAATCACCGGTCCTCAAATAGACAGCCATCTGATATTGAATGATATTTTCACTGGCATTGTTGAACGTTATTCTGTCAATTTTATCCTTTAAAATGGTTAATGTGTTTCCCATGGTGGTAATTTCGACATTCCGATTGACGAGTAGACCTGTAAATTTTTCGTTTAAATATATCGTTCTTATCTCAGTCAATTCACTCTGGGGTGACGTGAATAAGATTTCCTGTAGTTCTAAAGTTGAGAAACTGATTTCAGAAAAGTCCGTTATAAAAACCAATTCCTCGGTATTTAATTCACAGACAAACGTATCCCCGTTCAACATTCTTATCTCTGTTGTAACGGAAAAAACCAACCCGCTTAAAATGATTACTACGGATGCCATCAAAAAAAACTTTTTCATAAAAAGCCCCCTTTATTTTATTGTGATCTCCAAATTCTTCAATCTTAAAAAATCTTCCGTGTTCATTTTAATTTTCCATGAAAATCTCAACGGTTCAAAATTAAATTTCAAGCTTCCCGACTGCATATTGAGAACAGCCGGACAAAAGAAATAATGTCCGCCATGCTGTTTGGTGTAGGCAACTCCCATGGCCTGAGATTTTAAAAACACGCCTTTTTCACTGACCATTTGTCCTTCACTTTCAAGTAGTTGATGGTTGTCTGTATCGAGAAATCGAACCGATATGGTACAGTATTGTCTTTCCAGAAATTCAGATAACAATTCGTCAAAGATCGCTGAATTTGGATCTTCCTGTTTCAGATAATAGGAATCAAATACCAACCGGTTATCGGTTTTTGAGGACAAGATGTGGACAGTGGGTGATAGGCCTTCCAATGGTTCAATTTGCGAAAGATAAATCACCACACCACTTAACGATTTTTTCGTTTCAATCTCATTTTTAACAAGTTGATGCTCAATGCTGGAAAAACAGTCTTCAAAATTATTCATAATGAATTCAAGATAATCGTCCCGCTGAAACAGCTCCGCTTTCACAGACAGTTCAACATCATCCTGGGAATAAAAATCTACTTTAAAATCTAATTTTTTCACTTCCGAAGCCTTTTTGATAAAATCCATTTCTCTGATAATCTGCTCTATAAGGCCCTTAAAATCATCATTGGTTTGTTGATTCGCTTCGATCATGCGACCGATTTTTTCGCCGTCTATTTCCAGTTGAGCCGGATCTATGTTGATGATGTAATCCTTGAGGGGTTCATAGCTGACGACTACACGTAATTCGACCGTCCACAATTCTTCTTCCATGGACATAGCGATTACTTCATAGTTTTCCACAAAACCTTTGCTGTAGGTTTGAAGATTATCATAATAAGCCTCTTCCAAAGTCATTTCATCATTGTAAACTAACGATGTGCTTGAAAAGGTCATCTCGCTTCTCAATATGGAACCCACAGCTTGTTTCACCGCATGTTTTAATCCATTTTCAATGGCATCGTCTACACTGGTTCCAATACCGGTGATCACGATTTCTTCAACACTTTCGGAAGCAGCACAAAAGATAAAAAGACTGCTAATTAACACGATTAAAAGTATTCTTTTCATTGTATTACCACTCCAAATCAGACATTTTTATTTCTACAATAAAAACACTAAAAATCTTAAAACTAATCGTCAAGAAGAGCAACAAAAATATCATTTTGATCCACAATCAGCAGATATCCCATGTACCGTTCACCAAAAAAAACCCGCTTTTCTTTCACCTTCTTAACCTTCAGAGAAATATTGTTTTTCAGGTTGTAGTTGATGTATTCTTCTTGATAATACTTGGATATTTTCTTTACTTTTATTCGGTCATCCAAAAACTTCAAGCATAAGGCATTACCTAAAAAGGCTTCCGCTATTTGCAGGGTCAGATCATTGTACTTTTGATTGACACTTTTTTTAAAAAAGGCAAATCCGTATACTTGTCTACCATGCTGAAAGGATAGCATTTCGATCGTTTGCATTTGATGGTACTGAAAGGGCTTGTCTTCTAAAAATCCTTCAAAAGAAAGCCCGGTATCTTTAAAGAACTCATTGATATTAAAGGCAAAGCCTACACATGAAATAATCGTGATACCAAAAAGAAAAATCCAAATTTTACAGGTCATCATCATTCGTAACTTGCCCTGAAGTATTCCATCCGGGATTTTCACTTAATGGTTTTTCGTATGTTTTAACCTCTATATCTTTTTTGGTGAATAAATCCTCCACGCTCACGTCAATAGGCGGATAATAAACAGCCATGGCATATACCCATCCGTATCCGTTTTCCTTTACAGATGGATCCATGGCAACCCTTATAATCGTTTTAGGAGGCACTTTTCCACTGCTGACCGATTTATAATCCTCAGTCATACTGACAAAATTAATGAAATTGGATTTGGCATTATTAATAATCTCCTCATCTTCAGGTTCCAATTCAGGTATCATTTCTTTCACTTCTGAAAAATCACTAAAGTCTGTCTTTAATGTTGTTGAATTAAAACCCGATGTCCAGCTATCATTACTGCCATAAAGAATATCTACCAACGCCTGACTGGCTCTTGCCTTTGCAAATTCTATCGCCATTTCCTGATACTTAGCCGCTGTTAATTTATTCTCAGAATATCTCGCGATGGCACTTCCAAAAGCCACCACAGCAAATTGATCGGTAACGGGAACACTGATAATCCGGCCACCGACTGGAGGAACTAATCCATTCTCCAGTTCTATCACAACTTTTTTTAAACCGTCTTCCAATAATCTAGAAACAAATATCCCCTCTGAAGGTCTGCTGACATCCTCCATAGTCTTTAGTGAAGCAGCTAAACTGACAAATACTCTTCCCCCGGTTTTTCCAGCTTCATCTCTTACATCGTATGTTACATATCCTTTTAATAAATCACTGACACTTTGATTAATTGATTCATCCTGATACGAGTAAAACCCGCCAATATTACTGTCAGAATTATCCGCTGAAGTTATTTCCTGTTGCAATCCCTCTTTCTTTTCCGTTGAAAAACCGTTTATTCCTTGCATTAGATTTCTTTTCGCTTGATAATAGGCTTCAAGGAAAGCCATTCTCTTTTCAATAAGTGTCGCATTTACATTAGGATGAACCTGATAAGAAGCCGTTCCTCCGGCAATGTAGCCTTCACCTGAGCCAAAATAAACCACCTTAAAGCCGACATTTTCATATGCTTCCCACAACAGATTGTTGGCTTTGTTTAGTCCATCCTGGGCGTTTTGAGCCAAAATTTCCTGATCGTTTAGCACTTGAACATCACCGGAAATCTTCTCGGGTCCCCCTTCAACCGGCGGTAAAAATTCCTCCGAGTCAAACATTCCGGCCATCGCAACCGAGCAAACGAGTAATAAAACAAATAAAATCTTTTTCATAAAATCCCTCCTTGATTTCGATCTTAATTATTTAATATATATCATATAATGATTCCACCGAAAAAACAGCCATTTCCAAAAAAGGGGAAATCCCTCAAAAAGCAAAAAATCATAGGATTTAAACTTTTTCAAACAAAAAC
>JAYEGQ010000193.1:0-2338 GCA_034659095.1 Thermotogota bacterium | reverse complement strand
GTTTAATGCCTGTGTGTTAAACTTAAGACGTTGTCTTTTGTTTAACTTAGAAGTTTTCTTAGAATACTTCTTTTCGTCCGTTTCTTTCACTTTTCGTAATTGAAAGGTTGGGTTATTCCCTCGAAAGAAATAACCTTGAGCTTGTTTAATTCTCGCTGGTTTTGCTTCTATCGTTGTCCGTTTTTCAATGACCTGCTCATTTTTTGCTTTGCAAAAATTGAGCTTTAAGTTTTTCTTCGAAAAACTTCATGCTAGTTCTAAGCGTGCAAAAATTAAGCTTTAAATTTCTTTCAGAAATTTCACACAATGATCAATAGGCAAAAATTGAATTTAGAAGTTTTTCTTCGAAAAACTTCATGCTAGTTCTTGTCGCGCAAAAAAAATGAGCTTTATGTTTTTCCGCGAAAAGCTTCACGGTTCTCATTTTTGCATGCTCAATTTGGCGCAGCGGATGTATATTACCATTATTTATTAGTTTTGTCAATAGTTATATGTGAATATATCGTAAAATATTATGAACTACATTTCCAAATTCACATTTGGTGCATTTTTTTCTGATTCAGGGATCTGGAAAAATTCAAAGGCTTTAAATCCAAAAAGGTTGGCTATGATGTTTCCAGGGAAAACTTCTATAGATGTGTTATATTTCATGGTGATGTCGTTATAGAATTGTCTGGAATAGGCAATTTTATCTTCTGTTTGTGTTAATTCATTCTGTAAAGACATGACATTTTGATTGGCTTTTAGATCTGGATAGTTTTCCATAACAGCAAAAAGTCTTCCAAGAACACCGCTTAATTCACCTTCTGCTTCCATTCTCTGATTTTGAGAACCGGCATTAACAGCCTTGTTTCTTGCTTCCATTACTTTCTCCAAAGTGCCACTTTCATGTTTCATATATCCTCGAACTGAATTAACGAGGTTTGGGATTAAATCGCTTCTCCTTTTCAGTTGAACGTCAATCTGGCTCCAGGAATTTTGAACTTTTTTACGTTCTGTGACCAGTTTGTTGTATGTGGCGATAATCCATATTGCCAAAATTGCAACAATTCCCAATATTATCCAAAGTGCCATAACTACCTCCCGTGATAACAGAATTTGTTTTGTGCCTTATTATACTATAATTTTCTGTATTTTAAAACTCCTTTAAAAACGAAAAAGAATGGCTTTGGAATTTAGCGTCCGTATCTTTAAAAAAATCCATAAAAACAGAAGGAAAATATTTTTCCGTGTTGTTATGAGTTATTTCAATAATGGATATACCATTTTCTTCTGCAAACTGGAAATCATGATATCCCACATCTCCTGTGATAAAAGCATCAATACCTTCATTTAAAACATGTTTTGAAAAGTTGGCTCCGCTACCTGTACATACAGCTACTCTCTTAACAATCTTATTATCATTGCCATTGTATCGAATGGATTTTTGTTGTGATTTAATCTTTAGTTTTTCAATCAATTCGACTAACGTCATTGAATGACTTAGTTCTCCTTTTCTACAAAGAAAATGATGAAAAACGGGTCTGTTTAGCGGAAAGGCTTCCATAGCAACCTCTTCATAAGGGTGTACCTTTTCTACCTCTCTAATTAACATATCAACTTGTTCTTTTGGAATTACAGTTTCGATTTTAGTTTCATTGGCGTATTCCCTTTTGTTATATCTTCCAATATAAGGATTGGTTCCTTCATGAGGTTTAAAGGTTCCAATACCGGATGATGAGAATGTACATTCAGAATAATTACCGATCCAACCTCCACCAACTTCTGCGATTTTGTCAATAATCATATCTTTGTGTGTTTTTGGGACAAAAACTTGAACTTTATATATTTCTCTCTTTCCAGAATCAATAATACCTTCCAGATTTTCTAAACCGATAAGGTGACTGAAATAATCATTCATCCCCCCATCAATTTTATCAATGGGAGTATGACATGCGTAAAGAGTTATTTCATATTTAAATAATAGTTGAATCAATTTCGTTTTGGAGTTTTCTATTATGAGACTTTTAAACGGATTGAAGAAAAAAGGATGATGAGATATTATCATATTGCTGTTAATTTCTATAGCTTTTTCTACAACCTCTTCAGATGCATCTAAAGCCAATAATGGATTTCTCAGTTCTTTGTCGAAAGGTCCAATCTGTATACCAGAGTTATCAAAGCTTTCCTGAATGCTATTGGGAATTCGTGATTCAATAATTGAAATAAAATCTTTAATCGTCATAATAACCTCACTTATTCTAATGTTTTTAACGCTTCTGCTGGATTTATTTTAGAAGCATTGTAACTTGGTATGAGCACTGAAATAATTGAAGCAATGTAGAATGTTACCGATACG
>JAYEGQ010000192.1:0-2340 GCA_034659095.1 Thermotogota bacterium | reverse complement strand
CCTTCCCCAGCCGATCCAGGAAATTTAACCGGTCGGTATCGTCTTTAAAAATTTTTCTTCGCTCGATGCCCCTTACGATAATGTGATGAAGGGCACCTGGAGCATCAATACGGGCTTTACGTGGCATATTGTAACCATATCATACCTTAAAGAAGATGGAAACTTATATTTTAATGGGCGTCCCCCTTACCACTCCTAAGCTATAAACTTCAGAAGCGTTTATCCCAAGTTAACACCAACATCAATAAATGCCCCTCCTCTCATGTTGAGTAATATCTCAATAGTCTTGTCTAACCAAGGTTCATGAGATAATAAAAGGTTTTCGTAATATCCAACCCCTCCGATGATTGGTAGCTTAATCCATCTCCTACCCAAGGGCAATCGTACTTTTGGATAAAGATTCAAATATTTGAGAACTCGTATTTTTGATAGTACTCTCAACAAAAGTCTCGTATGGTAACTTGCGTGCATAATTATCCTACAACTAAACCAAAGATTGGTATAGTTTCTCTACCTTCTCAACATGTTTTGGAATTGAAAATAATTCCTCCACTGTTTTTCTCCCATTTTGGCAGATATTATAATATAAATCTTTGTCAGATAGTAATCTTATTACTGCCTCAGATATTGCCTTCGGGTTTTTTAGGGGAACCAAAATGCCATTTACTCCATCTTTGATAATATCTGGTATTCCGCCTACCCGACTTGCTACTACAGGCGTCTTTGCAGCCATTGCTTCAATGACTACTCTTCCAAAAGGTTCGCTCAATGAAGGAACTACTAAAACATCCAATGCTTTCATTATTTGTGGAACATTTGCCTTGAAAGCAGAAAAGTAAACTTTTGTTTCCAACTTTAGCTCGGCTGCCAATTGCTGCAATTGAATAATAAAATCACCATTTGAAGTGGTATCCTCGCCTATAATTGTAAATTTTGCATTCGGAAAGAAGTTTAGAATATCCGGGATAGCCTGTATGAAAATATCTTGGCCCTTGTGAGGAGTTATTCTTCCGACAACACCGATCAGGAATTCTCCGTCAGCTACTCCGATTTCATCTCTATATGGTTTGCCCGATATGTCCAGGTTAAACTCATCCAAGTCAACTGCATTGGGAATGACCTGAATTTTATCTGCGGCAACACCAATTTCAAGAAGTGACTCTTTAACTTTTCTCGAAATCGCAATTATCTTGGAGGCAATCTTGAATATGAGCTTGTTCTTCCATCCTAACCAGCCAGCCAAATCGGTATTTCTTATGTGCAAAACAGATGGGACCCCTGCCAGCCTCGCAGCCAAAACTGAGTATTGGGCGGAGTGAATATCGTTGGTATGAATGAGGTTAAACTTTTCTTTTTTTATAAAGGAAACCAGGCGAAATACCAAACTGATAAATTTGATAATTTCTTTCTTCGTTAATGTTTGAGAATTGTAAATCGAATATGGAATGTTATTTTTTTTAAGTTCCCGCTGAAGGGAGCCGCTAACAGTCAATACAAAAGGGCTGAATTTGTTTCTGTTGATGTGATTAACCAAGAGGAACAAACTTTTCTCCGATCCCCAATGGAGGCCAACAGAAGTTATATAAAGAATTTTTTTAGGCATTATTTTTTCCGGCATTTTAAATTGATTTTGATCTTAAATAAGTTTTTATGCAAAATCAGTTTGTTCTATATTTTCCAAAAATCTCCATTAAGCTATTTTTCATTACGTCCCAGCTATATTCTCTTTTACATTTTTCTCGTGCCTTTTTGCCCTTTTCTTTCGCTTCAGCAGGATGATCAAAAACATATTGAATTGTTTCCGCAAGTTGTCTCGGATTTTCAGGTTCTGTAATCCAGCCGCAGCCCAGTGAAATCCGTGGCTTTTTGTTGATATCCCTTATGTTAAAAATCAATGAGTTCCTTTTCTGCTTCGGGATAAATTTCATCTATCTTTTTTTGAATCTTCATGGTTTTACTCAAGGCGGTGACAATGCGGCAATAGTGCGGCGCTTTGTCCATGTTTCTGCCTTTTCGGTCTTTCAGATATTTGTTTAAAACCTGGTATCCGCCGATGTGATAATTCCAGACATCCGGCGCGATGCCTTCAAAATATTTATCTTTATTGATGTAAATGCGTTGCTCATTTTCTTTATAGGTGATCTTTTCAACCCGGTCGTTATCGCTGCTGCCTTGGTATTTGGCAACGGGCGGAGAAAGCGCCGAACTTTTGAGCAGGTGCAAGTCAGCCAGTTCCTTGCCAAGTTCACCCATTTTTTTGAACAGGTTGTAATCGGCTGTAAAAGGAACGCGGGGGAAATCAATCTTTAAAAACTCGGCGTAGGTTTCGCGGTATATGTT
>JAYEGQ010000191.1:0-2351 GCA_034659095.1 Thermotogota bacterium | reverse complement strand
ACGGTACTATTATGCCCAATCCGAGTTTGGCAAAACAAAAATATTGTTTCTGCCAACGTGGATGGTATGATTTTATTTTGTAAAGAAATCAACGAGCAACTTTTCAAATTCCTTAACCTCGATTCGACAATCCAAACAAGATAAGTGCTATAATATTAAATAGATGCAATATCAAAAGTATAAAATTTCGGCACTACATTTTTCTTCTTATATCTTCTTCCTCTCTTTAGGAGAAATTATCCACTTGACCTTTTTTAAAGGATTTATCCTTAATTTTAATGCTTTATAAATCTCTCTTTGTTTTAACGTCGGAGTTGAACTGTTTCGGATGTGAATGGTATTCCCAGCCTTATTCTTAAAAGAGTTGGTAACTCTGGCATGATTAGATAATATTTTTCTGATGCTATCCCAGGTATACTTTATTCCTTTGGATCGTAATTTTTTCAGAATTCCTGCCAAAACATGATAAGCAATAACAGTAATAAAGATGTGGGCAATTGTAGAATCTTCATTCTTGTGATAATTGGGTCGTAATCCGAGTTCGGATTTCATGCTCTTAAAACAGCTTTCGATAGTCGTCAGAGAACGATGAATCCTGGAGATATCTTCACCTGACAGATCGCTTCGGTTCGTTCGTAAAACATACTCTCCCAAAGAATCCTCTTTGATCTCTTTTGTAGGATTGCTCTCAAAGGTTATATCGGTGGCAGTCTCTCCTTCTCTTTGCACCTTAATTTTATATAAATAACCAACTTTGTATTGTTCTTTAAACCTGCCAATCCGTTCAAGTATCTTTTCGTATCTTTTGGTTGTTCGCTTCTTTTGTAAACCCAATTTTAATTTTGTCAATGCTTCTTCAAACTTTTCTATCTTTCCCTGGTAAATGGCTCGCTCTTTTGCCTCTTTCGCAATGCTGTGACAAAGAAGATAATTCTCTTCTTCAGTTTTGACCAATTTTATCTTCAATTTACTCTTTTTATCACTGAGCATTATTTCTTCATCTTCGCTCTTATCCCAAAAACAGTCCTCATATTTTTTCTTACGGGATACGGCGATATATTTGTAACCTCTACCCTTTATTAATTCCAGGTTCCCATCTGTGGCTATCCCGGCATCCATTACAATTGTTTTCCGCTTATCTAAGCCAAAACCTGAAAACGATTCAAGTTGATCCAGCATGGGCGCTAAGGTGCCTGGCTCGGAAACATTGCCTTCTAATACACGACTTTTCTTGGGAAATCCTTCTTCATCAATAACCAAAGCCAAAGTGACTAAAGGACGGTCATTACGCTTTTCTTTTGAATTGCCGCCAGGTTTGGCAATCTTACTTTCCCTTTTACTTCCCTCGAAATAGGTGTTGGTCAAATCATAGAGAATCACATCCTCTCTTAAAGAAAAGAGGTCTTTAGCGGTTTGGGAGAGTTGCTTTTCAATACTGTCATGCTTTTCCCAAATCATTACCGCGGTGCGATGTAAGGCGTTATCATAGACGGCTAAATTGGTCTGCATCAATTCACAAAGGGCGCTATTCTCATTGAGCCAGCGGGCAGTTTCTCTCTCACTGGAAGGATGGATTAATCTTGCCGCAATCAACATCCTGGCGTAGTCTGTCTGTGAGGCGGTAAAACCATTATCTTTAAGTACGCTATCAAGATTATATTCCTCTATTTGATTGAAAACAACATGTTCGGCGCCAAGACTCCTTATGTCGGAATTCTTGAGAGAATTAACATCTACCATTTCATATTGAACATCTTCTATTTCATCTGAGCTATCGATCTCCTCTATCCCGGACATTCGATTTAATCTATTATGGATGATGAGTTGGGCATAGTGTTGGGCCAGCTTTTTTATATCCGGGTCGCTATTAAAAAGTCTGCTTTGATTGTGTAATTCTTCCTCAATTGCATTCGCTAACAATTTCCATTTATCCTGTTCAATATCGAGTTTGCCCATATTCAGAATTATATTTTGTCTCGGTCCAGCTGGTGTTCGCACCGATTCGATAAGCTGATGTTGGATATATTCTTTGCCATTTCTTCTTTTTATTTTTTCACGAATAAACATACATAAATATAATCATTCCAAACCATATTGTCAAGCTATAAATTATATTCAGGCACTACATCGCCAACCCCGACAATCCTATCTAATAATAACAATAATTTATAAGTACAAACTATTGGTTTTTTGCTGTTTTTTAGGCAAATTTGTCGAATCGAGGTTACGGTTACCCTGACAGCGACTGCAACACCGCCGGCAGCAACTGTTGCAGATGCTCGCTTATGCTGAATCGAATGACTGCCGCCGCCGGATTTTATTAGATCATTTTGGCGATTCAAGTCCGGCAC
>JAYEGQ010000190.1:0-2368 GCA_034659095.1 Thermotogota bacterium | reverse complement strand
CTAACCTATTATTTTTCATTAGAATGACACTTTTCAGCAAATGCTAAAAACACCTTTTCTAATGAAAACTCTTGACAAAATACTGTTTTCACCTTAAAGTTTACTTTCAGCAAATGTTGAAAGAGGTATTTTTGATGAAAACTTTTGGCAATGAGCTCGAAAATAGAACGGTCGAAGCCTTAAATTCCTGCCTGAGCAAAGTTCCTTTCCTGAAGATTGAAGACATTGTAAGGGAGCCTTCGAAGGAAGAAGCCAAACCGGATCTATTGGTCAAAATCGACCTTCCTGATGGTGAAAAATATCTGGTGGTGGAGATAAAGAGCAGTGGCCAGCCAAGGCTTGCCCGTGAAGCAGTCAATCAGCTTTTGCGTTACCGTGATCTATTTCCCGATGCTTACGGCGTTTTTGTGGCTCCGTATATCTCTCCAAAATCGGCAGAAATCTGCGTTCGAGAAGAGATGGGATATTTGGATTTGGCCGGGAATTGTCGATTGTGTTTCGGCAAGGTTTATATTGAACAAGAAGGTAAGCCAAATGTCTTTGCAAAAAAGCGGGATTTGCGATCTCTCTATTCACCCAGGGCAGAAAGGATCCTCAGGGTACTTCTAAACAACCCGAAAGAGGCGTGGAAAACTAAAGAATTGGCCGATGAGGCACAAGTCAGCCTGGGACAGGTCTCAAATGTTAAAAAACTGCTGATGGATCGAGAATGGGCTCAAACTGAAAAGAATGGGTTTTTGTTGAGTGAGCCGGAGCAGCTTTTGAAAGAGTGGGCTGAAAACTACTCCTTTAGAAGGAATCGGGTCATAGATTATTATTCATTGAAAAATGTTGCCGAAGTTGAAGCGGACCTTGCTGAGCTTTGCAACCGGAAAGGCCTGCTTTATGCTTTTACCGGCTTTTCAGGCACCGCCAGGCTGGCACCGACTGTCAGATATCAAAGGGTTTTCGCATACGTGGAGGAAACAGAAGAAGATATAAGCTCACTACTGGGTCTTAAAAGGGTCAGTAGCGGGGCAAATGTCAGCCTGTTATTTCCCTATGATGTGGGAGTGTTTTACGGTAGACGAGAATTTGAAGGCACCCAAATCGCCTCGCCCGTTCAGGTCTATTTAGATGTTTATGATTTTCGTGGCCGGGGGGAAGAGGCCGCTGGTGCACTTCTTAAACAGGTAATCCTAAAGCAATGGTAACCCGAAAAGACTATACAGCCGAAGCGGTTAAAGCAGCTCATTCTGTGCTGATTGAGTTGATGCATTTATTGGGTGAATATCGGGAGAATATTGTTCTTATTGGCGGGTGGGTGCCGGATATACTTTTCGGTAAAAAAGGTGAACCTCATGTCGGCAGCATAGACGTGGACCTGGCACTCGATCACAAAAAGCTCAAGGATGAAGGATACAGGACCATTCGAGAGTTGCTTCTAAACAGAGGATATAAGGAAGGGGACCAGCCTTTTGTTTTTGAACGAACAGTGGATGTCAACGGCAATGAGGTGATTGTCGAGGTTGATTTTCTTGCCGGTGAGTATGAAGGTACCGGCAAAAGACATAGACATCAGAAGATAGAGGAACAAGGTATGCGTCCACGTAAAGCGCGGGGATGCGATATTGCCTTTGAAAACCCGATAGAAGAGACTATTGAAGGAAAGCTTCCTGGTGGCGGCAAGGATTCCGTGAAAGTCAGAGTAGCCTCAATTGTACCATTCTTCGTCATGAAAGGAATGGCGATGGAGGATCGATTGAAAGAAAAAGACCCCTGGGATGTCTATTACTGTATTAAGAATTATTCCGGGGGAGTTGATGCGTTAGTTGAAGAATTCAAACCACATGTAGGGCATGGTTTGGTTAAAGAAGGTTTGGAGAAAATAGCGAAGAATTTCGCTTCTGAAAAACACGTAGGCCCCAAATTTGTGGCCGATTTCGAAGAACTGGAAGACGCAGAGGAAAGGGAAATCTTAGAGCGGGATGCCTATGAACGGGTAAACTATCTTTTAAAGAAATTGGGGATCAGCTGAATCTTAAGCTCAACGATATTTTTTCAGACAAAGTGTTTAACAAGTCACACATTACCAACACCTTAAAATGGCAGACCCATGCACTTTAAGAATAAACACCCGAATAGAAATATGTACCCGCTGTCTTGAATTTAACATTTCCTATATTGGACTAATGTTAAGTAAGATATTGACTTTTTTATAAAAAAGTTCTTGACAACTGTAATAAAGCTGTTTAAAGTAAGATTAAGAATTTTATTTCTCTATCCAGAGAGACCCCCGTTAGGCTGGATGCCTTTATACCAAAGGAACCACGGGGCCCTAATTTACCGGTAAACGGTTACAAATTTAAAACCGCATAGTCCGGTATCT
>JAYEGQ010000189.1:0-12226 GCA_034659095.1 Thermotogota bacterium | reverse complement strand
AGGTTGTGTCTGTACAATCGGGCACTTTCTTCACCGAGGACCAAAATAAGGATCGGTTCGTAGCCCAACTTGAAAAATTCTCGGAAGAATAAGGCCTGCACCTCCAACTCCGTCATTTGAGGATTCAACAAAGGCATGTTTATATAAAAAATTTCATCAATGACCTTTCCCAACGAACGCAGTGTTTTGAATTCGGGTTCGCACAACACATAACGATGGGCGTTGATATCAGTGGAGACGTTTTTAGTCATGTAACGCCCGGTATCTGAAATCAAATTCTTCATTTTGACCAAATCTGATAAGCTGTCGTATTCGGACTGCCACCAACGGTATTCAACTTTTTTAAACAGGTCATGAAGGGTTTCCGGGATTTCTTCGCTGAATAATCGATTCATCTCGATGTTATTGGTGATGAAAAAAACATCCTCTTGGGTGATGAGTATGCTTGCAACACCTTCTGTATTGTTAAGTGTGATCCGATTTCTGGCACCAAAGGTCAGATAGGCGATGTTTTCCTCTCTGGAAAGCAAAAGACCATCCTTTTCGGTATTAACAAGGATTTTTCTTATTTTTTCTATTCGTTTCTTGATGATTTCTTTCATGGTGTTTTCCCCCTGATACTATCCAAAGCGCGTCTTGTACGCGCTTTGGAATGTTTGTCGTTGATATAAAGAGAATTAAAGTCCTGAGTTTTTTTGAAGTTCAGACACGGCATCCAGTTTTTCCCAAGGGAATACAACATCTGTCCTGCCAAAATGGCCGTATGCTGCAGTCTTCTTATAAATAGGTCTTAATAGATCCAAGGTTTGAATAATGGAACCGGGTCGGAAGTCAAAGGTCTTTGAGATGATCTCCAACAATTTGTCCTCATCGATTTTGGCGGTACCGTAGGTATCGATCATGATGGACACAGGGTTCGCCTTTCCTATAGCGTATGCCAACTGAATCATGAGTTTATCAGCCAGTCCAGCTGCAACCACGTTTTTGGCAACGTAACGGGCCATGTAATGAGCGGAACGGTCTACTTTTGTGGGGTCCTTTCCGCTGAATGCGCCTCCCCCGTGTGGAATCCATCCCCCATAAGTGTCCACGATGATTTTTCTGCCTGTTAATCCTGCGTCTCCCTGAGGACCACCTATGACAAATCGTCCTGTCGGATTCACCAGGATCTTCATGTCTTTGTCTCGGAGTTCTTTGGGAATAATTGGGTCAATAACTTGCTCCACAACGGCATTTCTTATTTCTTTATAGGGTACATCCTCGTGCTGTGTTGAAATAAGAACGGTGTCCACCCTTTTGGCGTTGCCGTCTTCATCGTATTCAACGGTAACTTGAGCCTTTCCGTCAGGTCTGATTAAATCGATTTTGGCTGCTTTTCGAACTTTGGCAAGTTGTTTGGTTAACCGATGAGCCAAAACAATTGGAAGCGGCATGTATTCATGTGTTTCGTTTGTGGCGTAACCGAACATCATTCCCTGGTCACCGGCACCAACTTTTGATAACTCGTTTTCCTCGAGTTCTTCCCCGTCTTTGATTTCTCTTGCTTTGTCCACACCCAAAGCGATATCCGGGGATTGTTCATTGATGGATGAAAGAACGGCACACGTTTCTCCATCAAAACCGTACTTTGCCCTTGTGTAGCCGATTCCCAATATAGTATCCCTTACAATTCGTGGAATATCTATGTAAGCCTTTGTGCTGATTTCTCCCGCAACGAAAGCCATGCCAGTTGTTACCAATGTTTCTACCGCTACACGACTTTTGTTGTCCTGTTCAAGCAAGGCGTCCAGGATTGCATCGGAGATTTGGTCCGCTACTTTATCCGGATGGCCTTCTGTGACACTTTCACTACTGAATAATCTTTTTGCCATTTTCTTCCTCCCTTATTTACGAGTTGTTTTTATTTAATAATTCGTTGTATTCTTCTCTTGTTAATAATCTTCCACCGGAAATCTCATGATCCAATTCCGCATAATTGGGTTTTAAATCAAAATGGATGTTGATTCTGTTTTGGCATTTAGAACCGATGATTTCCTTTTGAATCTCGTATTCTCCGGTACCTTTGCTGTATGTTCGATACAATTCTGAATGCTTTCTGACGATGACCCTGAATAATTCTTTGCATTTTTCACATTCCACAAAAAAAACCAACAAGTCTCCTTCGCTATAAATATATCGAGGTTTTTTCTCCCGTTTTAAAAAATCAAAAAGTCCCATTGTCTCACCTTCTCTTTAACCAAAATTCTGCTGTTTGAACGGTTCCAAAAACGTCCGTTGCTTCTACCTCAACTTTGATTTTATCATTAAATGCCTCTATTTTTCTAATTTCATTTTTCACGATAGGTTTCGTTGTCCAAGGTGTGGTGAGTCGATACCAGAACGTCTGACGATTGGTCTTATCTCCGAATATTCTTGAAGCCTTATCTTCCATTGACAAAGGAATACGGTCCATGTTCATTGACAGAATCTCAACACCATCCACTTTGACCTTCAACTGTTCCAAGGCAAACTTGAATTCAGATTTTGAAGAGGTGTTTTCTATCAACATGTCTACCATAGGCTTATCGCCTGTAAATGGGTAAACGGCTCCCTGCGCAAAAGGGAATTCCTCTGTGTTGATTCTGATTCGCTTGAAGAGAATCTGATACCTTAAATCGTTCAATTCCATATTGATGTAGTTGATAGGGTTTAGGGTTTGAGATGATTCAAGGTCGATGAGTTGGATATAGGCCGAGGGTATTGCGAAAAAACCGGAGACACCCGTATATCCAATGGGTTGATCCTGTTCCACAAAAAACTCATCTTTTTCAAAAGTAATGGTGATGGGAGCGCCTATAAATTCAACACTAATGGCTTCGTATAATTTAACAAAATCACCTGTTAATCGGGACAATCCTATGTATCTTGCCTGGGTATTGTCAGGATGATTGATAAAAATGGCTGTTCCGTAGAAGGGATGGTTTGTGATGATTCTTTCAACGTAGCCTTCTTTCATGTTTTTAATGACAATTCCTGTCTTTTCCCATGCTGAAATTCCCAAACTTAGAAGAAAATTTAATTTGTTCAAATCTTCGGATAACCTTGCTTCACCATAAGTTGAAACCAACTTATTGGCACCTTCAACGGGTGAGATAAAATTGGAAAATCCGATGATTACAGATAAAAACAGCAACAGAAAAAGCGACCTTACTCTCAATATGCCCACCTAAACAAGAAGAGACGGGTTAGCCCCGTCTCAGTTTTATGTTTTCAATATTTGATTAAAGTGAGACTATTGCTCAGTTCTCATCACTTTTATCGTTAACATTATTGTTCGTTTCCGCTTCTTTCTCTTGAGCCTTTGCAGCTTCTTCCTGCTCGCTGACATAACCTTCTTTTCCTTCAAGATAAGCATCTGCCATCTTTGATGTCAACAGTCTGATCGCCCTTATGGCATCATCGTTTCCGGGAATAATGTAATCGATGAGATCGGGATCGCAATTGGTATCAACGGTTGCGATAATGGGAATATTCAAATGATTAGCTTCTGCAACGGCAATTTCCTCTTTTTTAGGATCAACAATCCAAATGAGGTCGGGAACGTCTTTCATTTCTTTTACGCCACCCAAGTTTCTTCTTAGTTTTTCCAATCTGTGTCTGTAAATAGATTGCTGAGCCTTGGGCATCGCATCAAACTCACCGTTGGCTTCCATTTCTTCCAATTCGATAAGTCTTTTAATTCGGGCTTTGATGGTCTTGAAGTTGGTCATCATACCGCCAAGCCATCTGTTGTTGACATAAAAAGCTCCACAGCGTTTTGCCTCTTCTTCGATGGCCTTTCTGGCCTGTCTCTTTGTTCCTACGAATAAGATCGTAGCGCCTTTTGAAGCCTCTTCTTTAACAAAATCATAAGCGGCATCGATCATTTTCAAAGTCTTTTGCAGATCCAAAATGTGAACACCCTTTCTGTGGGTGTAAATATACTCTGACATTTTGGGTTCCCAACGCATGGTCCTGTGCCCGAAATGAACACCGGACTCCAGAAGTTGTTTCATTGAAACGATTGACATGTAGCACCTCCAAATTTGGTTAATCCTCCACCCGTCTATAACCGCCCCACTTTTAATAATAAAAGCACCGGAACGGGAACAAATTGCCTCATGGGCAACAACGGTCAGTTTAACAACAAAAAACTGTTCGGATGTGTGAAATTTAATCCGAGGTATTATAACAAAATGCCCATTTAAAGTCAACTCGTTAAACGTATGTGTTTATGCTATAATTTTATATCAAAAGATATCATTTTTCAGAGGTGATAAGGGTGAAGAAGCTCTTTTACAGCATTGATACTTTGGCAACCATGGATCTGAATGACCGAGAATTGGAAAACGCATATATATTAGTGGAAGATAACGTTATAAAAGAAATAGGGACCGGGAAACCGGAAATGACAGAATCGGAAGAATATGAAAGTTATGATATGTCTGGAACTTGTTGTATTCCCGGAATGGTTAATACGCATCATCATTTGTATCAGTCTATGTTCAGGAATGTAAAAGGGGCTCAGAATCTTAAACTTTTCGATTGGCTGACCTTTTTATACGAAAGGTGGAAATATATCGGAGCGCCTGAAATATACAACGCAGCCCTTGTTGGGATCTATGAAATGATGAAGACAGGTGTCACGACCACCTCGGATATGTTCTACCTCTATCCAAAAGGCACTCAAAGACTTTTTGACGAAGAGGTGGAAGCCGCTGTAAGAACAGGCGTACGATTTCACCCTTGCAGGGGAAGCATGTCTTTAAGTAAAAAAGACGGGGGTTTACCCCCGGATTCAGTGGTTCAAAGTGAGGATGAAATCATGGCGGATTGTGAAAGGGTTGTGAATAAATATCACGATCCGAATCCGGGCTCCATGCTTCGTGTTGCCCTGGCGCCGTGTAGTCCGTTTTCCGTGACGGAATCGCTGATGAAAACAACCCTTGATTTTGCCATAAAAAACGATTTGCTGATTCATACCCATCTGGCTGAAACCCAGGACGAGGAAGCATTTTGTCTTGAACGAGTGGGGTTAAGACCAGTGGATTATATGGATAAACTGGGTTGGTTAAACGAACGTGCCTGGTTTGCCCACTGTGTTTGGGTTTCAGATGAGGATATTGAAAAGTTCAAGCGAACCAAAGTGGGAGTAGCCCATTGCCCGGCTTCCAACATGCGCCTGGGTTCGGGAACGGCACCCATTGTGGAAATGCTGGAGCACCCGGAAATCAGGTTGTCGTTGGCCGTGGATGGAGGTGCCAGTAACGATACGGGGGATATGATAGGTGAAGCGAGAAATGCCCTCTTTCTCCAAAGGGTTTCCAAGGGTGCGGATTCAATAACTCCCAGACAGGTCCTGAAGATGGGAACCATGGGCGGGGCCAAAGTCCTTGGCATGGATGATTATATCGGCAGTATTGAAAAGGGGAAAGTAGCGGACTTTGTTTTCTTCAGGTTGGATACATTGGAGATGGCTGGTGGGATATCCGATCCGGTTTCAGCTCTTGTTTTGTGCAATCCGGGAACGGTTTATATGTCGGTAATTAACGGAACAATACGCATAAAGGATTATCAGATTTTGGAAAAAGAGATGGAACAAATTATTCGTGAGCAGAACAGGATGCAGAAACGCATACTGGAAAAAGAAGCATAGAGGGGGCTTTTCTATGAATTCGATTATCAAATATTTGGGAACACCCAGAATTTATACAGAAATACTGACAGATTTACAAGAACGTTTTCCCAGGAATAGTGGATGTTTTTTCAGACAAAAGGAAATGTTGAACGGTCAAAAGTTTTGGGTGCTTGAAGATGTACTGGGGTTCAACCCCAAAAATTATCAATATGAGCAATTGGATCATGTCAAAGAAGAGTTGTCAAATTTCAACCATTATGAATTTTATGAGGGAACACAGCTCTTTGCTAAAGAACCGGTGGATAAGGATTCATTTGAAACCATTAATAAATTACTGGAAATTCAGAGTTTATACACTGTAAACGAGGAAAAAGAGGAAGAAATATCCAAATTGATGTACTCCATCACAGGGATGGAAACCATCATCGGGTCTCTTTTAGAACCGTTGCCCACGGATGAGTATTTACAAATATTCTCTGATGCCTTTGGTGAATTATTAGTCTCTTCCAGTGCTTTGTATCAGATGGATGACGATTATCGGTTAGTTCATAATCACGGATTTGAAAAGCCAGTTCAACAGATAAAAAAACTGCCTCAAAAAGAATTTTCTCCGGTAAACACGTTCCCCATTGATGTCATAAAAAGCGGTCTTTATGAAGAAATCCAGGCATTAAAAAAGAAGTATAAAACCATATACACGATTCCCGTCCAAATTGAAGGGGAAAATCAATATATGATTCTCATTGCGAGACAGAAGGTTTACAACGAAGGAGAACGGTTGATCATTAACAATTTAAGTCGATTACTCTCCAGTATAATCGAATATCAGAAACTCCGCGAAGAAATGCATTTTGACAAAAAAACGCTGAATCGTTCCGAGTTTCGCCTTCAATCCTTTTACAAGGGTTTGAAATACCTTTTTTCCGTTCAAAACGTAGACCCCTTTTGCGAAAAGTTTGCGGATATGATTCGTGAAATCTTCCAAGTATCAAATGTGAAAATGTTTGTGAGAAAGAGCTGGGGAAATCTACTTTGGGGTTATGATATGGAAGATTATAAACACGCCTTGACCATCAAGTACAACACAGTATGGGACATGTATGACTTGACAAAAGAAGCTGAACTAGAGGCCATTGAAGAGGATTTTGGTAATTTGAAGCCTTTCTTCAAACTGGAGTCAGAAAATGGGGATATGCCGGATTCAGCGTATATCATCAGAAGCTTGGATGGTAATATTTTGGGTATTATCTTTTTATACGATTTTAGATGTGAAGACATGGAATTTATGAAAATGATTACTGAGATGGCGGGAATGGTTCTGGAAATCATCATTGCCCAAGGGGATTTCAACAAGATGCTTCATTCCTATGAAGAGGTCATGGAAGCCTTTCAAAGTGCCAATGCCTTGTATAAAAAAGTGGGCAGATGTAACGGTGTGGTTGATTTTTACAACACCATGAAAACAAATCTCGTCAGCTGTTTTGGGATCAGCGCCATGTATATCTCCTTTAAAAGTGGTGAAACACCCATCAATTTCCCCAAAAATCCGAAAAAGGATATTTTACGGTATTTTGAGGAGTATTATGACCAAGATTACGAGGATATAGGAATCAGAGAGTGTGAAAACGGCTCTATTCTTTTTATCCTGCCCATTCCTGTGGTATCAAAGAAGATTCTTTTGGCATTTGAAGGAGAGGATAATCCAAAACTCAACGTATTACTCCAACTCATGCAATTGGGATTCCAGGATAAACTAGCGGCTATTTTGGATGAGGAATATTAGATGCAGGGAGAGGTGAAGCGGGGTCTAGGGTGAAAAAGGGTTTAGACCCTATGTAAAGCTTGAGTTTGGATAAGTATTTAAGACTATAAGGACAGAGGGGATAATATGAATAAAAACAGTAAGACTTTTAAAGCCGTTGGGAAAAGAGTTAACCGGCTGGAAGGTAAGGAAAAGGTATGTGGAACTTCCAAATATATCAAAGATCTTGAATTTGAGGATATGGTTTACGTTGCAATTGCCACAGCGAATGTTGCCCATGGGATTCTGAAATCCATAGGTGTTGAAGAGGCAAAGGCATCAAAAGGAGTCATCGATGTATTAACCTATGAGGATGTTCCTGGGAAAAACGAAATGGGTGATGTGGTGGCTGATTATCCTGCGTTGTTGAAGCCGGGAGATAAAATAGCATACGTAGGAGATTATGTGGCATATGTAGCTGCCGAAAGTCCGGAGTTAGCACGAAAAGCCGCGAAAAAGGTCCACATAGAGTATGAGGAGTTATCCCCCGTTTTCGATATTGACGAAGCCATGAGAGATAAGATCGTGATTCACGGAGATACAAACATCAAAACCCATTATGTGGTGAAAAAAGGCGAATACGATCCCGAAAAGATGTTTGAAGGGTGTGACTTGGTCTTGGAAAACGAATTTTTTGCGGACTATCAGGAACAGGCCTATTTGGAACCCCAGGGGGTCATTGCTGTCATCGACTTGAATAACACCTTTACAGTATACGGCTCCATGCAATGTCCTTACTACGTTCAAAACGGTGTTGCAGAGGTATTGGGTATCCCCTATTCCGATGTTCGGGTCATTCAAACGGAAACTGGCGGTGCCTTTGGCGGAAAAGAAGATGTGCCTACTTATTTTGCCGTTCCAGCGGCCTTGGTGGCCAATAAACTGAAAAGACCCGCAAAACTCTGTTTAGATCGAGAAGAGGATTTACAGCTGACCAGCAAACGTCATCCTATCAAATCCAGATACAAAGTGGGAGTCACCGATTACGGAAGGATTCGGGCCCTTCGATGTGAAGCCATTGGAGACATGGGCGGTCACGGAACCCTTTCCCCCATCGTTTTATGGCGTTCGGTTGTACATGCGGCTGGAGCGTATGATATCAAGAACGTATCCGTGGATGTCTACGGGGTCTACACCAATAAAGTGCCCTGCGGAGCTTACAGGGGATTCGGTTCTCCACAAGTGTTCTTTGGGATTGAGTCCATGCTGGATCAGATTGCTCAGGAATTGAAGATTGATCGATTGCATATCCGACAGATCAACGCCTTAGAAAAGGGAAAAACTACCCCCACCGGTCATTTACTGAACGAAGATATCGGGGCCAAGGAAACGATTACAAAAATAAGAGAAAGAGCTGATTGGGAACGTCTACAAAAAGAAGTGGACGATTTCAACAAAAAGCACAAATACGTGAAACGGGGATTGGGAGTTTCACACATTCACTACGGTGTAGCATTGGGAGCCATGGGGCAACGTTTAGATGCCAGCGGAGCTTTCGTGCAGGTGTTTAAAGACGGCACCATCGGTATTCAAATCGGCGGAACCGAGATGGGGCAAGGAGCAAAGACCACTATGGCCTTGATTGCCTCTGAAATCCTGGGCCAGGATATCTCAAAAATCCGAGTTTACCAACCGGATACCGCCTTTGTTCCCGACAGCGGTCCTACTGTGGCTTCCCGAACCACCCTTTTCAGCGGAAATGCCGTAAAATTAGCTTGTGAGCAACTGTTGATCAAAATGAAAACCGTTGCAGCCAGTCATTTAAACCTACCCAAAGAGAATATCATCGTGAATGAAAAAGGTTTTTGCGACTTTAACAACCCCGATACTTGTATCTCCTTCCACGATGTGGCTCAAATGTCAGACACTGAAAATGAAGGCCTGTCGGCAACGGGATGGTTTAAAACGCCCAAACTGCACTGGGATGCGGAAAAAGGATTCGGAGAAGCCTACGTCACCTATTCCTTTGCCACCAACGTGGTATTGGTGGAAGTGGATATTCTTACCGCACACGTTCAAGTTTTAAAAGTTTTTGCCAGCCATGATGTAGGCCGTGCCATCAATCTGGATGGCATATACGGCCAAGTCCAGGGGGGATTCGTCCAAGGTATGGGATACGCCCTCTACGAAGCCCTCAAACACGATGACAAGGGAAACCT
Organism: Thermotogota bacterium; assembly: GCA_034659095.1. Classification (GTDB taxonomy): domain Bacteria; phylum Thermotogota; class Thermotogae; order MWEM01; family MWEM01; genus JASUTC01. Next base: position 2,610 of record JAYEGQ010000189.1, on the reverse strand, counting down.
TTTAACAACCAATTTCAACACTCTAACCATTCCAACCATACAGGAAATGCCAGAATTTGAAATAGAAATTGTAGAGGTCCCATTTTCAAAGGGCCCCTTTGGCGCAAAAGGCATCGGAGAACCCTCGCTGATTCCAGCCCCTGCCGCCATCGCCAACGCCGTCTCACATGCCATTGGCAAGCGTATTACTCAAATTCCTATTACGAAGGATTATTTGTTGAAGATGATTAGTGAATCTTGAAAAAGTAGAGTGGGATAGGGAGACTAACATGAACAGTGTTGTTGCCGTTATTATTCCAAGAACCCCCCCCGCCAGGGCCGGCACCCCCCCCACGGGGGGGATTTAAAAGAAAAGCAATGATTCAACAAGAAAACTCTAAGCTTGGTTCTGTATACTCATATTGTCTCAATTACATAGTGATCAATGGACAAATACCTTTAAACAGGAGCCTGGAAAAGACATGAAAAAAATCCTAATCGTGGAAGACGACAAAAAAATTGCAAGATTACTACAATTGGAACTGACCCACAGGCATTTTGAAACACAAATCGCCGTTGACGGGATGGAGGCATTGGATCAATTTGATGCTTTCAAACCGGATATCGTGCTTTTGGACGTGATGATCCCCGAACTTGACGGGGTTGAAGTGGCGAAGATGATTCGCGAATCCGATACAGATACGGGAATCATCATGGTGACCGCGCTGGATCAAACGCGCAATAAAATTGAGGGATTAAACTCGGGAGCCGATGATTATATTACCAAACCCTTTGATTTCGAGGAACTGAATGCCAGAATAGAAGCACTTCTGCGTAGAAAAGGGTCCGAAAAACAAACGGAGATTGATTTGGGCATCCTTCGTTTATTTCCCGACTCTTATCGATTAATGGAAGGTTCAGAGGAAATTAGCCTTTCCAAAACCGAATACGACTTGATTTTATACCTGATCAAAAACAAAAACCGGGTGATTTCAAAAGACGAACTGCTGGAAAAGGTTTGGGGGTATGACTTTGAAGGCAATGCCAACGTGGTAGAAGTGTACATTAATTATTTAAGGAAAAAGATCAAATCGGGAAAACATTTGATTAAAACGGTTAGAGGCGTGGGATATACGGTGAATCACGATGAGGATCATGCTTAAACCGTTATGAAGATATCAACGAAAACCGGCTTGATCAACAGTGTCGCCTTTTTATGTATTTCTTTGTTTGCCGTATTGTTCTTTCAGGTTTCTACAAAAAACATCATAATCAACTCACAAACAGAAGATATTCAAAAATCCATCGAGCATCTGCTGAGCCGCGAGCAGCAAACCTTAAGGCAACCGGGTGGCAGGGGCAGAAACTATATGGATAATCGATATGTTTATATTTCCGAGCAGATTTATTTTGCAGAGCTGTCTGGTGATACACTCAATATCATACAGGATCCCTTTGGTTTGGAGGATGGTTTTCAACTGGGTATATTCAACAGTGGAGGCTTGTATTTTCTAGGGATTGAAGTGGTATTCAATGGCAAAACGTATTTGGGAGCCGGCGATATTACCGCTGAATATACTTCCATCGAGAGATTTCGAACCATATCATTCATTTTAATTGCCATATTTATTGCCGTTTCTGTATTACTGGGTGTCGTGACGACGCGTATTTCACTGAAGCCCTGGAAACGGTTTTTAAAGATTATCGGGAATATCAACACCTCTCAACTGGGGAAGCGTTTTACAGTGGAAGGGAGTGAAGATGAGATCAAGGAGATGGAGACCTCCTTGAATCAAATGCTTGAACGACTTGAGAGAGGATTTGAAAATCAACGTCGGTTTTCTTCAGATGCCGCACATGAGCTTCGTACACCCGTGACGAGTATCAAAGGGTACGCACAGATCTTAAAATCATGGGGTCTATCAGATAAAACCGTTACAGAAGAATCCGTGGATGCCATCCTTGAAACTACCCAAGAGATGCAGGATATGATTGAAAGGTTGTTGACACTCAGCCGTTTGGAAACACAAAATCCCGAAACAGAGGTTTTTTCAACTGATGAGTGGATGAGTCGCTTAAAAAAAAGCCTGATCAGAAAACACCCCGAGCGAAAGATTGTTTTCCAAGAAGAATCATTTGTCAATCAAATAAAGGCCTCTCAGCCCTATCTGGACATCCTCATTGGTATTTTTGTGGATAATGCCCATAAATTTTCAGAAAAGGGAAAAGAGATTATTTTACATTTCAATAAAAACCAAATCATCATCCAAGATTTTGGGACAGGCATTAAAAGCCAGGAAAAAGAACGAATATTCGAAAGATTTTACAAGACAGACGCTTCTCGTGCAAGAAGTGATCAGGTCAGCCACGGCATAGGCCTTTCCATCGCCAAAGAGATTGCTCAAATATACGCCATTCAAATTGACGTTGACTCAAAAGAACAAGTTGGAACAAAGATTATCCTTACGTTTGACAACCTTAAGTCCCGGTAGAATTATCACTAGGTTTTCCTAAAAGCGCCTTATAATGGAGATAATAAAGGACACAGCTCTTGACATTTGCTCTAAACATGGTTATAATTATAACCATGTAAGGAGTGAGAACATGGCTTATCGTGTTAATGTAAAGAAC
>JAYEGQ010000188.1:0-12231 GCA_034659095.1 Thermotogota bacterium | reverse complement strand
CCACCTCTTGGCTTCCTTCAGACCCTGTCGTCACCGACAGCGCCCTTGCCTTCGGCTTCCCTTCCTAATCGGATCGGTGGTAAATGTTTCTTCCAACATTCTGGCTCAATAGACATGCCCGGCAAACAAAGGGTTTTGGCATCCGCCAAAAAAATTGGGTATAAAAGAAACTTTTACGCCAAGGCTTTAATTGAGGGGAAAACCAATTTTATCGGATTAATTCTTACACGTTTTGAAATAAGGCATTATACTGGCATTGTATCAGCGGCTGAATCCGTCATTGACGATGCGGGTTATATTTTCATTGTGACCAGCAGCAAATATTCCAAACAAAGGGAACAAGAAAAAATCACACTTTTTTCCGATCTGAATTTTGCCGGAATCGTTATCATTACAGTTGGCTTATCGGATGAAGAAATCGTGGACATCTCAAAAAAAAGCTCTCCGCTGATCATCTTTGATAGAAAAGTAAAGGGCTATGAAGATAAATGCATTTGTTTTGATTAGGGCTATTTTTATCAGTTTTTTCAGGTGGAATATGATCCGACCTATGCGATTTGTGGGATTGGCAAATTATGAAAGAATGTTCTCCAAAGCTGAATTTTGGGATTCACTAAGGATTACTTTCATCTATGTTCTTGGAACGGTACCCACCTCAATATTTATAGGCCTTGGTCTGGCTTTGCTAATGAACATGGAATGGTTGAAATTTAAGGGTTTTTTCAGAACGGCTTTTTATATCCCGGTTATCACAGCTATGGCGGTGTAAATGTCAAATATTTTCGGAAAAAAATGATAAATAAAATTACCTAAATTTCAACCTCTTTTTTCTAAGACTCAGAGAAGGTCTTTTTGCGATTTTCAAGTCTGTAACTCTTACCGGATAAATTGAAAATTTCAAGTAACTTGTAGGGGTGCCCCTTGTGGGTACCCTTTTTAATGAACGACAAAAAAGGAGGACCAAAAAACGGTCCTCCCTTTTCTATTAGAAATTATCTTAATTATCCGTTATTAATAGCTGCCTGTGCTGCTGCCAGTCTTGCAACGGGGACTCTGTATGGGGAACAGCTGACGTAGTCCAGGCCAACCAGGTGACAGAATTCGATGGAATAAGGATCTCCACCATGTTCGCCACAGATTCCAAGGTGGATGTTGGGGTTGGTCTTTCTTCCCTTTTCAACTGCCATCTTCACAAGCTGTCCAACGCCTTCTCTGTCCAATTTCTTGAACGGATCGAATTCAAGAATGCCTCTTTCCAAATACTCTTTGATGAATCTACCGGCATCATCTCTACTGAAACCAAAGGTCATCTGTGTTAAGTCGTTGGTTCCGAATGAGAAGAAGTCAGCGTGTTTAGCCACTTCATCGGCTGTGAGGGCTCCTCTTGGAACTTCAATCATAGTACCAACATGATACTCCAGGTCTACTCCAGCCTCTTTGATGAGCTTATCCGCTTCGGAGGTAACAAGTTCTCTTATAGTCTTCAACTCGGATTCCATTCCAACAAGCGGGATCATGATCTCTGGGATTGGGGTCAATCCTTCCTTTTTCAGATCGGTAGCCGCTTTGATAACCGCTCTTGTCTGCATAACAGCGATCTCAGGATAGGTAATGGACAATCTGACACCACGATGTCCAAGCATGGGGTTGAATTCATGGAGCTCGTTGACGATTTCTGCTAATTCGTCCAGTTCTATGTTGAGGTCGCTTGCCAGTCTGGCCTGTGCATCTTTTTCTTTCGGTACAAATTCATGGAGAGGAGGATCGATGAATCTGATGGTAACCGTTAATCCGTCCATGGCTTTGAGTATACCGTAGAAATCTTCCTGCTGAATGGGTTCCAATTCGTTTAAGGCCTTTTGTCTGTCTTCCAATTTTCTTGAAACGATCATCCTTCTAACGATTGGGATTCTGTCTGCTTCAAAGAACATGTGTTCTGTTCTGCAAAGTCCAATTCCAGTTGCTCCAAACTGTTTGCCAACTTGTGCGTCCTTGGGTGTATCGGCATTGGTTCTGACTCCCAGTCTCTGGAATTCACCAGCCCAATCAAGTATCTTGGCAACAGGTCCTTCCAAACCATCGGGTTTAACCGTCTTGATATTTCCAAGCATCAATTCTCCGGTGGTACCGTCAATAGAGATCCAGTCTCCTTCTTTAACGACTTTTCCGGAAACTTTGAACTGCTTTTTCTCTTCACTGACATCGAGAGATTCTGCACCACAAACAGCTGGCTCTCCCATTCCTCGAGCAACAACGGCTGCGTGTGATGTCATACCGCCTCTTGCAGTAAGTACTCCTTCAGCAGCTGCCATTCCTCCTATATCTTCAGGAGAGGTCTCCAGTCTAACGAGGATGACCTTTTCGCCTCTTTCTACCCATTCTTCAGCTGTCTTTGAATGGAATACTGCTTTACCGGTTGCAGCTCCTGGTGACGCAGGAAGAGCTTTAGTCAGGACACCGGCCTTTGCCTTTTCTTCAGGAATGAAGAAGGGATGAAGCATTCTTTCAACCTGTTCCGGTGTTACCCTTGTAACAGCTGTCTTTTTATCGATCATTCCCTCTTCAACCATATCAACGGCAACCTGAACAGATGCCGCTGCGGTTCTTTTTGCATTTCTGGTCTGAAGAAGATAAAGTTTTCCCTTTTCTACTGTAAATTCAACATCCTGCATGTCTTTGTAATGCTTTTCAAGCTTCTCAAACACCTTGATGAGTTCATCATAGACACCGGGCCAATCATTTTTCATATCTTCCAGATCTTTGGGTGTTCTGATACCTGCAACAACGTCTTCTCCCTGAGCGTTTTTGAGATATTCACCGTAGTATTTCTTTTCTCCGGTGGATGGGTTTCTGGTAAAGGCAACACCCGTCCCACTGTCATCACCCATGTTTCCATAAGCCATTGCAACAACGTTAACTGCTGTTCCAAGAAGTGTTCCTTCTCCGATTCCGTTCAACTTTCTGTATTTTATGGCTCTTGGATTCATCCAACTGCCAAATACGGCGTTGATAGAATCCCAAAGTTGTTCATGTGGATTCTGCGGGAATGCTTTTCCCTCTTCCTGATAAACCTTTTTATACAGTTCGATAACACGTTTCAGATCTTCTGTATTTAGTTCAGTATCTTGTTTAACGCCTTTTTCCTCTTTTACGGTATCCAAAGCCTTTTCAAATTTAGCATGGGGAAGTTCCAATGCCACGTCTCCAAACATTTGCATGAATCTTCTGTAAGAGTCATATGCAAACCTTGGATTTCCGGATCTTTCCGCCATTGCTTCAACGGTTTTGTCGTTGAGTCCCAAATTTAAAATGGTGTCCATCATACCGGGCATCGATACTGCTGCCCCTGATCTGACCGATACGAGTAAGGGATCATTCTTATCTCCGAATTTCTTACCGGAATCCTTTTCGAGAAATTCCATAGCCTCTTTAACCTGTTCATCTATTTCTTCAGGATATTTTTCGCCATGGTCAAAATAATACTTACATACCTCTGTTGAGATTGTGTATCCCGGTGGAACGGGAATACCAATGCTAATCATTTCGGCGAGGTTGGCACCTTTTCCGCCGAGGATCTCTTTCATCTGAGATCCGCCTTCAGATTTACTTTTTCCAAAGTAATAAACCCATTTCTTGGCCATCTGATGTGTTCCCTCCTTGTTAATCAAAAATTTATATACTGCTGTTGCCATTACGTTGGAGTTTGATGTCACAAACATTTTTCACTGTATTATACCATAGACGTTTTACATTGAATTTTTATGTTAATGGATTTTTTTGAAAAAATTGCATCAAACAATAGCCCGACAAAGCGGGGTATGATAAGTTTTTCAGCTGCTCTAAAAGTTCACAACTTGAACTTGGCTATGAGCTCCGAGAGGGTTTCAGATAAATTCTCTAACTCTTTTGATAATCCATTTAACTGAATGGCTGCATTCGATGATTCATGAATTTGTTCAGTGATGTGATCAATTTTTTCTGATACTTGAATCATCGAATTAGAGGAATTTTCCATTGCCGTTGCCATTTCTTCAGAACTCGAACTTTGGATTAATGAGGATTCAGTCAAGTTTTTAATCCCGGTAGTAATCTTTTCAACGGACTGATAGATCATGTCAAATTCATTTGCAATTTTATCCTTTCCATCCACTACATCCTGATATAACACTGTATTCTGCTCAACTGCAATTTTCGCATCTTTGGATCCTTGGTCTATCTCATTTAAAATACTGGCTATATTACTGGAAGCCTGTTGACTCTCCTCTGCAAGCTTTCTGATCTCATCGGCAACTACTGCAAAGCCTTTCCCTGCTTCTCCGGCTCTTGCTGCTTCTATTGCCGCATTTAGTGCTAAAAGGTTTGTCTGTTCGGAAATGGATGAAATCGTTTTGACAATATCCTGGACGTTGTTTGATTTGGTGGCAACTATTTCTACAATTTCTCTGGCATGAGCATTTTGTTTTTCAACATGGTTGATTTTTTCCGATTGTGCTGTTAATTCTTCTCGACCATTTTTGATAGAAGTCTCAGTATTTGATATTTCCTGAGAGAGTTTTTTGGCAGTTTGTGAAATAATGTTGGCACTGGAAGCCACTTCCTGGATACCGGAAGTTACTTCTTCGATTGATGAAGAGGTGTTTTCTACGAATTCTTCAATTGACCTGGATTCATCTTGCAGTTTTTTTGTTCTTCCGGCCATTGATTGAGAAGAAGAAGACAAACTTTCAGAAGATTCTTTGATATCATATGATGCGCGTTGTATATCATTCATTAGACTTTTAAACTTCACTACCATCGCTTTTAATGAATCTGAAATTTGTCCAATTTCGTCATTGGTTTTTCGGCTAAATATCACGTTGAGATCACCGTCTCCAAACTGTTCAACACCATCTTCAAGGGCTTTGATCGGTTTTGTAATCGAATTACCCAACAAGTAAGCGGTAAGGACAAAAATAGCCGTAATAATCCCGATGATAACCAAAACGATGATGATCATGTGATTAACATCAGCGTATAATTCATCGATTGGCGCCACCACGCCCAATGACCAATTTGGCGTTCCAGGCACCGGACAATAAATCAAGCTACTGGTTACACCATCTGAATCTTCAATTAATTGAATGCCTGATTTACCCGCTCTCATATCTGTTCCAGCTTCATTTAACCCCTTGAACCCCACCTTATCACTTTCCAAAACATTCAAATCCATCACAAAAGAATCACCCTTATGAGCAATAATCAGTCCATCACCATCGGTGACAAAACCATATCCAATATCTCCAATTTTTATTTTGCCAGCTATTTCCGAAAGGGTATTGAGATTAACCAATCCCCCAACAATACCGATGGTTTTACCCGATGGTTCCGGTACACTATGAGCAATAGCAAAAACCGGATTCCCGGTCAATTCAGAGATAAAGGGATTTGAAATGACATACTTTTCTCCATTCATAATGGCTTTAAAAAAGCCCTTATCAGCATAATCAATATCCACATAATCAGCAGTTATACCTATCCCATCTTCTTGAACAACAAAAAGGCTTTCGAAGATATCACCGATAATAACTTTATTAGTAAACAAATAATTGGAAGAATATTTTAACTGCATCAATTGTATTGTATTTGTATTTGATAATAACTCAATCTCCTTAACACCCGTCATCAACCATTTGTTCATCTCATCGGCTCTTCCATTAACGATTTCCATAGAAGAAGTTTCAATTTGAGCCGTCAATGCTTCACGCACATTGATAAAAATGTAAAAAGTCAATACCCCCATACAAATAATCGTAAGTAATAATATCCATAGAATAATTTTTGTTTTAATGCTCTTTAATGACCATAAACGCATTTTCCACCTCACAAAATAAATGGACATACTTTAACTATGCCCATTGTATGAATCGTTACTATTTACCCTTTTATCGAAATCAACAGTACGGCGACAACGTTGATAACACTGGGGATCCATATATTACTATCCCCAAAAAAAGCCATATGGATAAAGAAAACTCCAATAATGGTAAGGATTGAGATAAACAATCTATCCCCCGGCGTTGTCGGAATCGGTAAAAAGCCTTTACGTTCTACTGGGGGGTTAAAGATTTCATAAACAGCAATGGATACGATCGTAGCTGCCAAACCGATTAAAGAAATAATCGTTGGAAGTGTCCAATTCATCCAGTTCATACACTATCACACCCTTCCCAGGGCAAATCCCTTTGCCAGATAGTTTCTTACAAAATAGACCACAACGGCACCGGGTACGATTGTTAATACACCTGCCGCCGCAAGCAAGCCCCATTTAACACCTTCAGCGCCTATACCAACGGTCAACGTTACAACAACCGGTTTTGCATTGGTGATGGTCAATGTCTTGGCCAATATCAATTCCACCCAGGAGAAGGTGAAACATAAAAAGGCGGCAACTCCTATCCCCTGTTTCACTAGGGGTAAAAAGATCTTGAAAAAGAATCTTGGAAAACTATAGCCATCCACAAATGCCGTTTCATCAATTTCCTTTGGAATACCCGACATAAACCCTTCCAAAATCCAGATTGCCAGTGGAATGTTAAATAACAAATGGGCAATGGCTACCCCAATATGAGTATCGAAAATTCCAAGGTTGTTGTACAGTTGAGTAAATGGAATCATAAAAATAACTGCAGGCGCCATCCTGTTTGTGATCAACCAAAAAAACAGATGCTTATCCCCTCTAAAGTTCCACCTTGAAAAGGCATAGGCTGCAGGTACACTCACCACGATTGCTATAACCACATTCATAAAGACATAAATCAGAGAATTCGCAAAACTGCTCATCCATAAGTCAGATCCGAATATCTCAGCATAATTCTTAAAAGTTAATTCTCTTGGGAAGAAAGTCATGCTGCTCAATATTTCCTCATCGTATTTTAGAGATGTGTTAACCATCCAGTAAACGGGAAAGATAAGCAATGTGAAGTAAATAATCAATAAAATCGTTGCTCCGATTCTTGGCTTGCTTTTATGCATTATGAACCCCCTTTCCAGCGCGGGATATGAATTGGAAGAATATATAACTTAAGATCAGCACAATAAAGAAATAAATCAAAGAGGCGGCTGATGCATATCCTAACTCATAAGACTCTGCTTTTCTTGAAACGAACAAACTCAAAAAAGTAGTTGCCGTTCCTGGACCGCCTCCTGTTAGTAAGAGGGGTTCAGAGTATATCTTAAATGAATCCATAAATCGCAATAAGATACCAATCGTCAGAACTGTTCTCAATTTGGGCAGTGTCACGTATTTAAAAGTACTCCATTTGGAGGCACCGTCAATGGCTGCTGCTTTGTAATAAGCGCTTGGAATGGCCTGTAATCCAGCATATACGAGTAAAACAATCAATGGTGTCCAATGCCAGACATCTACCGTCAGGATTGTAAAAAAGGCATCATTCGAGTTCATTGTAACGTTATAGGCATAGTCCATGAGATTGAAGAAATTAGGCACAACCCCTATATCTGCTTGTGTAAATAACCTCCAGATAATACCAACCACATTGTAAGGGATTAAAAGCGGGATTCCCAGCAATACAAGATTCAGGGGAACCCATTTCCCCTTTTTCGGCATCGACAAAGCAATGATAATCCCCAAGGGTATTTGGATAATCAACACGAGAAACGTAAACGCAAATTGTTTGAGGACTGCATCTGTAAACTGACTATCCTGGAGAACCTCCACAAAGTTTTCTATACCGACATTAAAAGGCATACTCCCCGCAAAGATATAGTTTTGAGAATAATTGACAACTGTAATCAACGGTATAACCGCACTAATCGCCATAAAAGCCAAAGCTGGCAACAAAAATATCCATGCTCTATTCTTCATCCGATAATTCCTCCTTTTTGGGAATTTTCATTACAGAATCCTTGAATCTTGTTTGAAAAGGATTATTTTATCCTCTGGAAACGACAAAAAGACTCTTTCCCCGATTGAAACATTCACACTGCTCGATATTTTGGCCTTCAGTCGTTTATTCATACCCTCGACGGTAATGATTCGATAATGGCCAAAATTCTCAACAACTTGAATATTAAAGGGTGTTGAAGCCTCAATCTGTTCTTTTGAAATGACCACAGACTCCGGTCTAATACCAAGCTTAACCTCCCCTTCTTCTTTGACCCCTTTTTCCTTCAAAATGGTTTTGATATCCAGGGTAAAGCCTTTACAATCAAGGATTCCTTTGGATAAACTACAGTCCATGAAGTTCATCCCCGGGCTGCCAATGAAAAAACCGACAAAAGGTTGTTTGGGATTATCATATAACTCGGTTGCAGTACCACTTTGCACAATCGTTCCTGCGTTGAGAATCGAAACATAATCCGCAAAGGTTAATGCCTCATGCTGATCATGGGTGACGTAAATCATTGTGAGTTTCAATTCCCTTTGAATTCTCATTAACACCCTTCTCAAGCCGTTCTTTAACTTGGGATCAATCAAAGTCAATGGTTCATCCAACAACATCGCAACAATATCATCTCTGATGATTCCCCTTCCCAATGAGACTTTTTGCTTTTCGCCCTCATTGAGTGAGCCTGCAGATTCATATAAATATTCATCCAAGTTCAACAATTCCGATATTTTTCGAACCTTCGAATCGATTTTATTCTTTGCATAACCGCTGTTTCTCAAGGGAAAAGCCAGATTATTGTAAACATTCATCGTATCATAGGCTACTGGGAACTGGAAGACCTGTGCAATCTTTCTCTCCTGTGGAGAAAAGTCCGTTGCATCTTTTCCATCGATCAATACCTGACCTTCTGTAGGCCTCAACAAACCGGAAATAATATTCAACATCGTCGTCTTTCCGCCACCGGAAGGACCCAGAAGGGCATTTGCCGTCCCATCTTCCCAAACAACATTCAAATTGTTGATGACCCATTCCGCCTTTTCTTTGTCTTTAACCTTTCCAAATGAATATTCGTAAGAATGACTGATGTTTTTAAATTCAAGCGTTGCCATTCTTATCGCCTCCTGTTTTCGCCACAAGTCTTTTGTCATCTGCATCAAAGATAAAGAAACTATTTTCATCCAGATAAAGCTCAATGGTATTGCCATACTGATAGTGAACGATTTCAGGTTCAAGGACAATCATATTCTGACCGTTATAATCGATGTGTAATTCGGTTTCCGAACCGACTATTTCACTCAAAATGAGTTCACCGCATATTTTTGTTTTATTTGGTCCATCTTTAAATCCGATATCCTTTGGTCTGATCCCAAGGATATAACGTTCGCTTGTCAATTTTTCAATGTATTTACTCACGTCAATCTTCAATTCTTTTGTTATTTCTATCGTTTTATCATTTCTGTTCAGGCTACCTTCCAACAGGTTCATGGTAGGATTGCTAAAATACTTCCCAACCATACTAAAACTTGGATTATTGTAGACTTCTTCTATATCGCCATATTGTAAAAGTTTACCTTCATAAAGATATCCCGTATGTGAAGATAAGGCCATGGCATCAATAGGATCAGCAGTCGCATATATAAAGGCACCTTCACGTTTTGAAAAAGTCTCTTTCAGTTGGGTTCTGAACTCCTCTCTTAATTTATAATCGAGGTTTGCGAGAGGCTCATCCAAAAATATGTATTTAGCTCCTTTTACCATTGCCCTTGCAATAGCCGTTCTTTGCCTTTGACCACCACTGATTTCTTCAGGTTTTTGTCGTAATATCTTATCAATATTTAATAGTTCAGCCACTTCATGAACCTTTTTATCGATTTCTTTTTTAGAATATTTCTTTGCAACACGTAGTGGGGAAGCGATGTTTTCATAGACATTCATATTGGGATAATTGATAAAATCCTGATAAACCATCGCGACATTTCTTTCTCTGACAGACAATTTTGTCACATCTTTACCATCAAAGAGCACAGTGCCCGAATTAACTTTTTCCAACCCCACCATTACTCTTAAAAGAACTGATTTTCCAGCATCCGAAGGACCTAAAAAACAGACGAATTCTCCATCTTTTATCTCAAAACCAATATCTTCCAAGGCCTTCTTCCTACCAAAGTATTTTGTTACGTTTTTTAGTTCTATTCCCATGAACTCACCTCTGTCTTTAGACTAAAAACCGATATTCCTGCTGCCTTAACGGCAGCAGGAATTAAATCATTTTATATCGCTAAGGGAAATATTGCTTAGTCTTTCCAGCGTTTGATTAGTTCATCATACTTGATTGTTTCCGGTTGAGGTCTTTCTTTTATCTCCGATTTTGGAGAGCCAGGCTGACTTAACCAATATTCCTCATCTCTTTCTTCATTGAGTTCAGGAGACTTGTTGGGAAGTCTTAATCTGCCCATCAACAGGTCCATTTTTTCTGCCAGCTGATTCATAGCTTCCTGAGCTGTTAATTCTCCGGTGACGGCCATTGATACATATTGCCACCATTGTTCGGCCAAGAGAGGGTAATGAGGAACGTTAGGACCTGAGTCTGTGTAGAGTTTTTCATCAGGCGATCGATAGAATGTGATGATTCCACCCAGCATGCCTTCGTTTTCTGTCCAGTAATCAGACCATACGGTTGATTTTCTGACCGGTGTGAAACCAATGTTAAACTTTTTCAAAGAAACTGTTTTTGAAACACAGAACTGTGCCCAAAGCCAAGCGGCCTGCTGATGTTTCAGATCGACACTATCCTGTAAAATTGTCCATGAACCTGCATCCTGATAACCAACCTTCATGCCTTCTTCCCAGTATCTTCCATGAGGAGTTGGCGCAACACGCCATACTGGTCTACCGTTTTCATCGGTGAGAGGGCTGGTGATTTTTGTAAATTCAGGAGTTGAAAGCCATGTGATGTATTTAAAGATGTGTTGGGCGATATTTCCCCTTCCTGGAACCGGTCCGGCTTCAGACCAAGTCATGGAAGTGGCAAATGGTGGTGCGTATTTTTTCATCCAGTCGATATATTTCTGAAGTGCGTAGACTGCTGCTGGGGAGTTTGCTGCGCCACCTCTGGAAACAGATGCACCAACGGGGATTCCGTCTTCATTAACTCTGATTCCCCATTCATCAACCGGGATTCCATTAGGCAGTCCCTTGTCACCAACACCGGCAATGGACAGCCAGGCATCGGTAAATCTCCAACCCAAGGAGGGGGATTTTTTACCATAGTCCATATGCCCATAAACAGTCTGTCCGTCAATTTCCTTACCTGTAAAGAATTCTGCTATATCTTCATAAGCTGCCCAGTTAAGAGGTACACCGAGTTCATAACCATATTCATCGTAAAATTCTTTCTCAAATTCGGGATCATTAAACCAGTCGTAGCGGAACCAGTAAAGATTTGCGAATTGCTGGTCGGGCAACTGAAGCTGGTTGCCATCATAATCCTGACCAAATTCAAGATTCAAGAAATCATCCAAGTCCAACCAGGGATTGGTTACTTCTGCACCGTCACCGGCCATAAAGTCAGTCAGATTCAATGCACTGTTCAACCTTAAATGTGTTCCGATTAAGTCTGCATCGTTGACATAAATGTCATATAGTTTGGTTCTTGTCTGAATCTGTCTCTGGAGTCGGTCAACAACTTCCCCTTCTCCAATAATATCGTGAACAACCTTTATACCTGTGATTTCATAGAAAGCCTTTGCCAATACCTGAGCTTCGAATTTATGCGTATTAATTCCTTCGGCAACGGACTTCAATTCAACGCCTTCAAATTGCTTGGCTGTGTCTTGGAACCATTCCAATTCCTGAACCCTTTCATCACTGGACAGTGCAGATGGCTCAAAATAGTCTGCCCATTTTTCTATGGCTTCATCAGCTGCAAACACCATAGTTCCTGTAAAGCAAAATAAAACGAATGTTACTAACAACAACGACGACACTAATTTTCTCATTTTTACCTCCTTGAGTTTCATACCGACATATAGATCCCGGCGCTGAAAACAATTAATCTAAACAAAAATAATTGTCCGATCATCACCTCCACCAAAAAAGAATGGGTTTACAAAAAAAACTGTATGTGTACATTGGTAGTAATAATTCTAACTTATTATAAATTTAAAAAAAGGAATTAAGATAAGCCTCTTGAAAGTGTTTTTTTACTCTTTTTTCTGAAAAACACAAGGTATTTGGTTTTGGGTTAAATAAAAACAGAATAGGACATTCAAATTATATACAATTTCACAAACTCAATCAAACATTATTATAACTGATTAGAAGCAATTATTGGAGATTAGAA
>JAYEGQ010000187.1:10693-12285 GCA_034659095.1 Thermotogota bacterium | reverse complement strand
TAAATACATCGATAATATGATTTCTCTTTGGTAATTTGAATTTCCTCTTGAATCTGAATAATGCTCCTGTAAAATTTCTTCGGGTATTTTTGATTTTAAAACACCAATCACTTTTAAAGAATTTGATAATTCTTCTCCTAATTTTTCAAGCGCTTCTTTCACATTTTTTAATGTTTTCTTTGGAATATTTCCCTCTTCTACCTTTTTAATAATGGTTTGGATGTATTCTTCCTGCTCTTCGGTCATTTTCTTCGTGTCTTGAACTCGTAAATACCCAATGATCTTTGAAGCATTACTGTTTCTCCTTGCCCTTGTTGTTCCAATGACTTCTTCTGCTGTATAATATTCAAAATTGTTTTTATTGTCTTTCAGAAGTTGATAATACACTTCCGGAATTTTCTTTCTATTTGTTTTCTCATTGCATTTTAAGAGGTCAGCGGCACTAATAAAATCAAGTTCTTTTGATTTTTCATCAGCTATAAAGAACTTTTTTATCTTTCCTTTCCGAAAAAAAGTGATCAGTGAATCCTTAACTAATTCTGATTCTTTTCCTGTCCTTGCCTTTTTTGGTAATTTTTTAATTCTTTCAAATAATTCAGCGTTATTTTCTCTGATATCTTTTATAAATTTGAGATATTTTAATTCGCTATTCTCTTCTTCCTCTTCAAGAATGGTTTTTGAAGTTAATCTATCAAACAATTCATGGGAATCTATAGGTTCACCTTCTGTTAGTAGTTCTGCGTCCCCTCCAAGCAGGGTGAAAAAGGCGTTTATTTTTCCCTTTGCTGTCTTTTCCAGATTAATTTGTTCATTTGATTGTGATGTGGGAAAAAATTGAATGTGTATATTTTTTCATGCGGCGTATCAACTCTGTTTATCCTTCCCACGCGTTGCATCATTCGTGTGGGATTCCAAGGAATGTCATAGTTAATGACTACATTTCCTCTATGCAAATTAATTCCTTCTGAAAGCACTTCCGTAGAAATAAGGATTCGATAGTTGTTTTCTTTATCCCTTGCGTTGGCATCAAAATTTGCAATGAGTTCTTCTCTTTCAGATTTTTTGGTATCACCTGTGAACAACATAGTCTTTTCTCCCGTTAAATTTTTCGATAGATAATCCGCCGTTTCTTTTGATTCGGTGAAAATTAATACATGGTTCTTCTTCAAAATGTGGTTATTCCTCATCTCTTTTTTTAGTTCCTCAATTTTAGGGTCACGATTAACATTCTCCCAAAGCTTTTTGATATCATTCAACACCTTTAAATCGTATTTTAGATCTTGAATAAATGCGGAAGTAAAGTTATGGCTATTAAACTTTTTTACTTTTCCTGCTTCTACAAGTTCTCCTAATAATTCTAATGTTTTGTCATCCCCTTTTTCCAGTATTTCAAAAATTTTACTTGAATACTTTTTGCTGATATATACTTTTCCGTTTTCATATTGCTTGATAAACATCTCATAAGACTTTATAAAACGATCAAGTGATTGTTTAAAAGCATGGAAACTACTCTCCAACCTTTTAACAAGTAGAATTTTCATAAATTTCCCCATATTCCTTTGGGCTTGCTTTTCTAAAACATTCACACCTTT
>JAYEGQ010000187.1:0-10683 GCA_034659095.1 Thermotogota bacterium | reverse complement strand
ATATTTAAATTCTTTGGTCAATTTTTCTATTGTCCCGCCAAAAGCTTTGTCTTCTTCTTCATTTAACTGATAATACAATTGCTGCGGTTTTTCAACTTCAGGAAATTTTAAGCCCTGTTTTTTGATATCATCATTAAAATATTTCACTATTTCGTTTCTGGTTCTCCTGACCATCAGATATTTTAAGACTTTATCCCGTATTTCAAGCGAATTCTTTTTTACTGTCTCAATATATTTTTTATAATCTTTCCTTTTATCGATATTCTGGAGTCTGGCTTCTATGTTGGAAAAAAAGTCTTCCAAATCAGGTAGATTTGGGATTGTACTTTTTTTAACATTTTGAAAGAGCTTCAACAAACTCAAAATATCTTTGGGCGAATTGTTATAGGGGGTTGCACTCACAAGAATAATCCTTTTCCCTCGACATATCCTACTGAGTTTTTCATACGTTTGTGTGTTTTCATTTCTAAAGCGATGTGCTTCATCAATAATCACATTCTTATATTTTTTTGGATTGTTTTTCAGTATCTTATCCAAGTTTCCTAATGAATAAAAATCTGCAGGTATTCGAAAATCAGAAAAGATATTATTCCATGATCCGGGATTGCTCCTTTCCAACAATACAGGAGGTGCAATTACCAGTGTTCTTCCATCAATTTGACTCGCAAGCATTGCCGATACAAATGTCTTTCCCAAACCTACAACATCTGAGATAAAGACGCCGCCATATTCCAATAAGATTTTTTTGCATTTAAAACTGCTTGTTCCTGATATTCGAGTTTCTTAAACTGTTCTGGAATATATGATAATTGGATATCTTCCTCAGTATTCAATTCATCTCGGAAATATTCATATAGGAATTTTATATACAACTCATAAGGGGTAATATCTTCTCTTAACCAGGTTTTGTTTCTGATCGTGTTAATATATTTATCAGCTAAATCAACTGAATCCTTCCATAATTCTTCAAATTTTTCTTTTGCATAATAATAGTCACTTGGTTTTGTTAGTTCAACGTTGAATTCCAAATTGTCAATAAATCCGGATTTAGTAAAATTACTTGATCCGGTAATAACTCTACCTTCATCTCGATCATCTTCATTAAATGTCATTATATACAATTTTGCATGAATATTTTGCGAAGGGTAAGCCCGAATTTCTAATTTTTCTGCTTTTATCCATTCAATAAATTTCTCAATACCGCTTTCAACGGATATTGAATCTTCTGAGTTTTCTAATTCATTGGTCAACATTCTTTGGTATTCTTTTTTTACTTCCAAATGAGATTTTATTTGGCGAATTCTATCATTATTCTTTATTGCACACAAATTTTCGTAAGTCTGCCGATCAGTGTTTATACCAACAAGTATCCTTATTTTCTCTGTTGATTCAAGGGATTCATAAATTGACTGAAACCCGCTTGTATAAAAATAGCCAACCAAGCAATCAAATAAAGTAGTGTCTTTGATCAACATTTTAAAACGTTCTTTTAAATTATGACCATTTTGATTAGTAATGAACGATAAATCATTTTTCATGTTTTTATATCTCCTTTTTTAGCAATATCTTCACTTTTTTTTGAAATCTTGCCTCTGTCCTTTATGAGATCGTATTTTCGAGTGGTTATTTCCATATTGGAAACAACCACTTTTTCTTCTAATTCCCCTTCGTTGAAGATGTTTTTTAAATGCTTGCTGATAGCAGGTGTCTGTACTCCAAACAGTTGAGCCTTCGCCTTTTGTGTCGGCCAGATGGTTTCATCTTTGATCAGGGCATTCACGGATACATTCTCAGCTGCGGATTGAAAAAGCAGAAAATGGAATTTATTTGTCATGGCTTTCATCCTGCATTTCCAACAATTCCTCTTCCAATTCTTCAACAACTCCCTCACTTTCCGGCAAAGCCTGAACATCCCTGAGCTGTCTCTCAATCGCACGTGTCCGTACGCCTGCGTTGTCTATTTCCCTTGTTGCCGTTTCCAGTTTTTTCTTTGTCTTTTCCAAAACCCTGGCAAATTTGCCAAACTCTGTTTTCACAGCCCCAAGGACTTCCCAGACTTCGCTGCTTCTTTTTTGGATGGCCAGGGTTCTGAAACCTATTTGGAGGCTGTTTAAAAAGGCGGCGATGGTGGTGGGGCCGGTGATGATGATGCGTTCTTCACGCTGGAGATGTTCAAACAATCCGTCAAGTCTCAGGACTTCTGCATACAGGCCTTCAAAGGGCAAGAAAAGGATACCGAAATCAGTGGTGTGAGGGACTGAGATATATTTTTGTCGGATGTCTTTGGCGAATTTCTTGAGCTTTTGTTCCAATGCCTTTTTGCTTTGTTTTATTTTAACCGGATCGGCTTCATCATAAGCATTCAGGAGGCTGTGATAGTCTTCTGTGGGGAATTTGGCGTCAATGGGAAGGTATACGCTGCCTTCATTGTCTTCTTTTCCGGGCATTTTGATGGCGAATTCAACCCGTTCATTACTGTTGGGGATGGTGTTGATGTTTTTTTCGTATTGGGTCTGGGTCAATATCTCTTCAAGGATGTTTTCAAGTTGGTATTCGCCAAGTACGCCTTTTGTTTTGACGTTCGAGAGGACTTTTTTCAAATCGCCCACACCGGTGGCCAGTGTCTTCATTTCTCCCAGTCCCTTTTGAACGGTTTCCAATTTGTCACTGACAAGTTTGAAGGATTCTGTGAGTCTTGTTTCAAGAGTTTTGTGGAGTTTTTCATCCACGGTTAGTCTCATTTTCTCGATTTGCTCGGCGTTGTTGGTTTGCATGGCTTTGAGGTTGCTGTCCACGTTTTCTTTGATGGCATTCAAGCTTTTTTCGGTGTTGTCCATGAATGTTTTCATGTCTGTCCTCATGTCTTTGGCATTTGAACTGTTTAATTCGATAACGGTTGTCATTTTTTTATCTGAAGTGTCTCGAATTTCTTTCAAATTTAAGTTGATGAGGTTGGAGATTTCTTTTTGTTCGTTTTCAAAATCAGTAAATTTCTGTCTCTGTTCATTTGAAAAGGTATCAAAATTCATTCGTTGAGAGTTTTCCGTATTGCTTATTTGTTTCAGCATTAACTCCTGAAAGGCGTTGAATTGTTTGGTGTTTTCCGTTCTGTTCAGCGAAAGATTACTGATCAGTTCTGTTCTGTTTCTGGTAAACTCTTCGTTGATGATATCCTCTAACTCATCTGTTGAATCTGTTTTTGTAAGAATTTTAATGAGGATTAGTATGTTGATGATTGATACAAATGTAATAATGCTTAAAAGTATGAGTTCTGTTGGCATTTTTTCTCTCCTTTTTTTGATTTCGTTCAATGGTTTCTGATATAACGTTTTTCTTTCTTTTACTTATTAACCTTCAGCAATCCTAACTTTGCCATCAAATTCAAATAAGTTCGTGCCTTTGTTTTTGTGCGATTAAATAGCAAGTATAGCTTGTCAGCAAATAATCTTTAATTCCTTTTTTGGCTTTACTGCCTATCAAGACCATTTTCGTGACGCCACGAAAATGATTCAAAACCTCATTACCAGGAGCTTCACAGGATTCCATCGCTCTTTTTATTGCGATTTGAAAATTTTCCCAGCGTGCATAACCCAGTTCTTTTTGTAAATCTCTTGCATACCAAAATTCAATTTTATTCTCTTTGTCAACAACCGTAATGGCATCAAATTTCTCTTTTAATGTTTGGAGTTCTTGTTCCATTTTTCAGCTCCATTAATTTAATTCTCTTGTATTTCTCTTTTGCGGACGGTTGGACTTTTTCCCTCAGGGAAAAATCCAAGGTCAGTGTCTTTTCTGACCCCACGCCGGTCCGCCTCTACAATTCTTTCAAAGCCTTCTTCAAAACCACCATCGCCCATGTGTCCATTTTACAGTATTCCAGCATGTCTTTCCTTTTTGGCATTTTCATTCCTTTTTGTTCCAGTTCCTCTTCCCGTCCAAGGATCATGTTCAAGAATATGATGGTGGCTTCGTCTCCGTTTCCTACTGTGAGATTGTCATAGCTCAGGTGTGGTACAAGAACCGGAAGTGTCTTTTTGATGGAGAAGCTGCCTTTGAATTTTGGGTCGTAATAATATTTTTCAATGACTTTTTTCAGGTCTACGAATTTCTCTTTTATGGCTTTGAGTCTGTCCGAAAGGTCATCATCCCCATGATTTTGAGCCCATTGGACCAGCCATTTTGTAACGCCTTTTTCAAAGGAATCATGATAGGCAACGATGGTTTGACATCGTTCAAGGTCGTCTGCCATTTGTTGTGCCAGTTCGCTGATACTTTTTTCCATGTCTTTGGGATCTGCGAGGTATTCTCTGTGTTCGTAATCATTTATAGGTTGTTTTTGATTTTGTGCAATATGGAGTGAATATTGGAAGGGGAGTCTTTCGTAAGGTTTTGTGTCTTGGATAATGGGTATTGGTGGTGAGACGGTCTCAAAGTCGAAGAAGGCTATGGGATATTGCCAATTTTGAAATTCATTGTCAATAGCTTTCTGATCGCTGTAAATAACTTGATCGATGATGCAATCGACGGCTCTTTTTTGGGTGTCATTGAGTTTCTCATTCACCATATCTTGTGCGGTACGTTTTCCTGTTTCCAGGTGTTTTGCCGTTCGCAGACCCGGGATTTGATAGATTGTCATAGTGTCGAAGTCCGGATAGCACTGGTGATTAAAATCGCAATTTTTACAGTCTTTGATTGGTTCCGTGGTTGGCTGGTTTGTATTTTGAAGAGTAGATTGAATATAG
This sequence comes from Thermotogota bacterium, assembly GCA_034659095.1. GTDB lineage: Bacteria > Thermotogota > Thermotogae > MWEM01 > MWEM01 > JASUTC01. The sequence goes on along the minus strand of JAYEGQ010000187.1, from coordinate 5,941 downwards.
TTGGCTTTTGAATCATAGACTGGCATTAACATATCCACGGCTTGGGTGCATTCGTTTTTTGAAAAGAGTTTGCTGTCATGATCCCCAAATCGATAGTCTTTCGAGAGAAACCACAGTGAGGCCTTTTCTACATTGAATCCCGCTTTTCTTGCAACCCATACGGTATAAGCCAGGTCTTCAATATACTCTCTTCCCTCTGATTTTGACAGGTCTTTTTCTGTTGAGGATTTCACTTCTATGATATGGTAAACATCACCTGTTTTTCTTACAATATCGGCTTTTGCAATAAATTCGTTGTATTCAAACGCCGCTTCAAAGAAGACTCCGTTTTGAACCTGTTGTATTTCTATCTTTGTAGTATCAATTGCCGAACGATTGTTAGTCCCTGAAATCAGTTTCCCGTTTGGAAACTGATCTCTCGCTTTTTGTCCGATGAGGTTTCCGATGTAAAAACGGTTCTCTTGGGCAAAGGTGAGGAGTGTACGTTCACCCTTTTGATTATGTGATAACCAGCCAAGTGTTGCGCATGCATTAGTATTTAAAAATTCTCTTTTTGTAATCATGAGATTCAACCCTCTTAATTTTTTTACTTGGTATCTGCTTAATTAAGAAATCAGAATGTTTCTGTATAATTGCGTGTAATCGTAATATTTTAACATATATAGTGTTTATTCTGCGCTATTTTCACTTAAAATTTTACCGTAGGTTAAATATTATAGCCGGTACTGTTCATTGTAAAAATACATTTCCAAATGATTGTGGTTTTTTATTAAGGAAGATTTGATCACAGCACTTAACGATCTTTTGCCAAAAAAATTTGCCGAAGAAATCATTTATTTTTCATCAAATGAACTGATGCTCTATTCAGACGGGTTTAGACAAATGTTTGCCGGTCTTGATCATGATTTGTTAAAGCAATCGCTTGATAAAATGAAGGATGATCATCTTATTCCGGATGTGCTTGGTGATATGAATGATGATAATAATGTCTCTATGGAAGAGGAGTTTCAAACCTTTGATTTGATGAAAAAAATGGTCGTGGAAGATGATATCGATAGTCTTAATTAGGGCTTGCTGAAAAACCCCGAACCCCTCATAAAAAGAGGGAAAAAGGGATAAATATGGTATAATAGATGCAAGGAAAAAGGCCCAAAACGGGCAAAAAGCTTGCATCTGAGGTGAGATATGTACGGCGAAGGGAACATCAACCAAGAGAAACTTGACGGATTTGTAAACACCTTTAACATGGAATTGAATCCGGAAAATCGATGGATCAGAATGAGCCGATTGGTTTCATGGAAAGCATTTGAAGAAAAATATGCCAAACTCTTCAAAAACGACGGTAGACGGGCAAAAACAGCGAGAGAAGCATTGGGAGCATTGGTGGTGCAGCAATTATTAAACCTGACAGACCGTGAAACCGTTGAAATCATCCAGGAAAACCCCTATATCCAATATTTTCGATGTTTTTCGAACATTCTCTTCCAAAAAAAGGCGTTTTGTGTTTAGTTGTTAATATTGTGTGTCTGGAAATTCGGGTTTTTTCGTTTTCCGGCAAGCCCTAAATAGCTGATGTTCTCCTGATACGGCACATTGGTTTCGGTAATGATTCGGATTAGTGATGCCTTTTCCAGGACGTAAAACAGGAGAACATCGATAATTGTCAAAAGGACGTTCGGGTTTTTGTAATTCAAATCAATTTGATCCTCCGAAAAGGTTGTCCAAAGGTATTTTCCCCCCGGCTCCGTTTTGAAAGGTGTGAGCAAGGGCAACGCTCTGGGTCTGACCACCGATGACAAATCCGTATCGGGGTCCTGCTGAATAAAAAAGTCATCGTATACACCGGTATGGGCCAGATACTGTTGAAACCACTCACTGTCCTTCGAACAATGATTGATCACCCCATCGAACATCAGGTACTTGTCCAGGGCCAATCTCCGAATATCTTCCCAATCTCCGCAATGTGCGTTGACGCTCTGATAATCCTTGACTGAAAAGCCGTCATCTGATGAATACGGAAAAAAGGGCAGCAGATAAACGGTATTGATGTCATCGCCAATGCATTCGGTTAAAAAACGTCTCAGGGTTTTTAAGGCGGGCTCATCAGACAATAAGGAATCAGGATAAGTGATAAGAATGACATTGTACTCACTATCCAAACGGATATCCGGCTGACGGTCCTAACTCTCACTTAACCGCCCATTGACAGTTTGTATTTTATCTGAAATGGCTTTGAGGATGGGATGTACATCCTCTTGGGGATATATCACTTTTAAGTGGTTCAGTATCACGTCTTTTTTGATCATCCATTCACCATCATTCTTTCACCCCACCGGCCGTTAAACCACCGGTCAGGTGTTTTTGCATCAACATAAACAATGTCACCACAGGAACGGCCGTCAACACGGATGCCGCCATCATTTTTGCCCATATGGCGTGTTCGGAATAAAAGATTTCGTTGAGTCCAATGGGTAATGTGTGGAATTGGGGATATGATCGGATAAAAATGGAAGCGAACAGATATTCATTCCACGCAATCATAAAGGCGTAAATATAAACGGTCACAATGGCCGGCAATGACAAGGGGATAATAATACGCCAAATGACACCCAGCCGGGAACTGCCATCAATAATGGCCGCTTCTTCGATTGTTTCGGGAATGGTTCTGAAATAATTACCCAACATATACAACGAAACAGGCAGGGTTTGGACAATGTATATCACAAACAATGATAGGGTTCCTTTAAATCCTGAACCCGTCAGGCCGATGTTGACAAATATTTGATACAGCGGCACGGCGAGAATGGTACCGCCGAAAAGATAGACCAGCAATACACTTCTTTGCACGGTGCCCTTTCCGGGGAAACGCAGCCTTGAAAAGGCGTAAGCACCGAATATGGATATGACCAAACTGACGAATGCACTTAATCCGGCCAGTATCAGACTGTTTTTGAAAAAACGAAGAAATGGAAAGGATTCGCTTTTCCTCTGGCTTTCAATACGTTCCATCATGACCTTCTGTTGTTCTTCGGGGAAGGTCTTGATCAAGTCCATCAAGTGCTGCTGCTCATTGGACAATTCTTCACGAATGGATTGTTTAAAACCCAGCAATTGCAGATAGGTGTCAAAAGTCGGTCGTTTGGGAATCAACCCGGGTTGAAAGGCATCTGTATCATGTCTGAATGAAACAGACAGCATGTACAGGAAGGGGTAAGTCACGAATAGAACAATGATTACAATTAACAACCAGAATATAACCTTTTGAATGGGGGATTGTCTCTTTACCATTTTAACACCTTCTTTACATAAAAGGCGATTAACCCAAACATGAAGATAAACAAGATGGTGGCAATCGCAGCGGCAACGCCCTGTTCCGGCAGGCCCGAAAAGGCCTTTTCATAGATGTATACGGGTAATGTTCCAGCGAATTTGGACATCAAATACACCTCGTCAAATTTATAGAAATTCCAAATCCCCCTTAACAGCGCCACTGACCCGATCACAAAATACAATTCCGGCAAGGTGACGACCTTGAATTTCTGCCAGGCAGAGGCCCCATCCATTTCTGCCGCCTCATAATAATTAACGGGGATGGATTGCAATCTTGAAATTATCATCAGATAAATAAAAGGGAAATTTCGCCAGATGTTGAAAAACGACACCACGAGAAAGGAATTATTGGGATCATTGATCACATCCGTTCCCGGATTCATGATATTCATAGAGGAAAGCAATTGGACCAGGGGGCCATCAAGAGGTAAAAAGACGTATTTCCAGGCAAAAACGATGGCAATCAGCGGCGTCACATAGGGCAACAGCAAAAGAGCTCTTACCAGTCCTCTTCCCGGAAATTCTTTGTTTAACAACAGCGCAACCCCCAACCCCACTAGAATACTACCGATAACGGTGATCACCGTGAAACCGATAGTTTTCCAAAAAGAGACCCAAAAGGTGTGATCGGTGAGGATGTTGATGTAATTTTGGATCCCCACAAAAACATTTTTATCCGTAGTGGAGATTGAAACATCAAAGAAACTCAAATAGATGTTGTATATCACCGGATACAGGATCAGTAAAGCGATTAAAAGGATGGTGGGTGTGACCAGTTTCATGCCAAATACCGCTTCTTTTCTCTGTAAAGAAGACAATTGTGATAACCTCAATTCCATTCCTCCTTCTAATGAAATGGGGAGAAAGCCTTCTCCCCATTCGTTTGTTTCTTGCCTATGCTTTAACTTTTATCTGCCCAATACTCTTAATGCTTCTTTTTGTGCCCATTGGGCTGTTTCTTCTGCTGTCCAGTCATTGGCAAACATGTAATTGATGGCTTTTCCGATGACAAAATTGGCGGATAATTTACTCATATCCCCTAAAACCTGACCGTCTAAGAATTCAAATCGTTCAACCTGATCCAAAGCAGCCCCGATGCCGGTGATCTGTTCTTTGTCGTATTTGGATAAAATGGGATTGTCCAAAAATTCATCAGATCCTGCGATTGAGGATCGTGTAGGATTCATGCCCCCGGGAGCCATATGCAGATAATACACGTAATTGGAACCGGTCATCAAAAATTCGATAAATGCTTTTGCTGCGTCTTTGTTGTCAGATGTGTCCAGAACACTGACAGCAACAATTTCTCCAAATGATGTACTGCGAGTATTCATCATCTTGTTGGCAAATCCGGTGTGCTTCACCAGTTCGGGATCAAATGCCTCAATTCTGCTTTTTTGAATTTCTTCAACAACAATATCATCCATGATATAGGTGGAATAAAAAACCATTGCGGCTTCCGCACCCAAATAGCCTTTCAGTGCATCTAAAACGGTTGTGAATCCGGGTTTTGAATAGTCTCCCAATTGTTTGTAGAATCGGAAAACTTCAATCATCTTGGGAGAATCGAACAGAACATTTCCCTCCAAGTCCATGGGTCTAGCACCATTTGCCAGGGCAATTTCCGTAAAGACCTGCTCGGCATAGGCATCTGCCATCTTGGGTAATACCACACCGTATACGCCGTTATCCGGATCATGAAAATGCTTTGCCACTTCGAGAATATTGTACCAAGTGATTGGTTCTCCCAGGTTGTTCTCTTCCACCCAGTTTTTGCGATACCATATTCCCTGAACCCAGGCAGAGAAAGGAATGGCGTAATAATTACCGTTTCCATCCGAGAGCAGTCTCTTGGCACCGGCATAAACATCCCCCAGTCCCTCGATGATGTCATGATTCAGATTAACATCCATGAAACCCTGATTCCCCAGGAGCAACATGGGTGAAATACCGCCTTCCATAACGTCGGGCAATGTTCCGGCATTCTGAGCGATGGGGATCTTTCTCAGCAATTCATTTTCTTCAACCGGAACCACTTCCACTTGAATACCCGTTTGTACTTCAAAAATCTGTGCCAACGCTTTAATCCTTTGCTGTCTGTCGGATTCTACCTGCGTGGTCCAGAAAGTAATGGAATTTGCAAATGCAAAAACCCCGATCAATAAAACGACTGCTAAAACAAACAACTTCTTCATAGTATCCCTCCTAAAAAGTTTAAAATGTTGCCTTTATGTGCTTACCCGTAAAAAAAGCCTCAGGTTTTTTTGGAAATCAACTTATGTAAAATATCTTCAAGAGACTCTAAGGAGAAACATCGCCGGCCTATTTCAAAATTAGTGTTGACCATATCCGTATAGGCCTCTGAATCCCTTAGCAGCTCTATGGCTTGTTCAGCTGCCTGTTTCAAAACCATCTCATTCACTTGGGCATACTCGCCATAAGGGGTTTTTCTCATGGTATGATTACTGCCCAAAGATATATTCTTAAAACCGTACTCTGCGATATCCGAACGAAAAACCGAGTATTCATACACAATCATTGTTTTTTTGCAAAAAGCCCTTCAAGATATTGATTCCCCCAGCCTTCAAAAGTCGACTTATAGGTGATCATA
>JAYEGQ010000186.1:0-2390 GCA_034659095.1 Thermotogota bacterium | reverse complement strand
AGGGATTACCCTCTGATGTGAGGAAATGGGTCATTTTCTCTGAGTTTTTTGAAAAGCTCAGGGGATTACATCTGTTTTTGTTTGGAAAAGTTTAAATCCTATGATTTTTTGCTTTTTTAAGGGATTTCCCCTTTTTTGGAAATGGCTGTTTTTTCGGTGGAATCATGGTATTATAAAAGTTAAGGGTATAGGTATAACAGGTTACCTGAACTGTAAATGATAGAAGGAGGGAGCAGGGATGCCAAGTATCGAAAAAGCAATGGAACAGTCTCAGATGGGATATGCCCGGCATAAGGCGGTATACGATGAATCGGGAAAACCGGTAGATTATATCTTCCTTTCTCTTAATCCGGCCTTTGAACAGCTGACGGGATTGAAGAAAGAAAATATCCTGAATCAAAAGATCACCCAAGTGATGCCGAAGATCACCCAGGGAGAGTTTGACTGGATCGGCTATTACGGAAAAATAGCCGAAACCGGACAAAACAAAGTGTTCGAACAGTATTCCTACTCGTTGGACAAATGGTACCGTGTGGAGGCCTTCTCCTGTGAAAAAGGCTACTTTACCACTCTCTTTACGGATATCACCCACGAGAGAGAACTGGCGGAAGCCTCACAGGATTTCCTGAACGACGGGAAAGAATCCAATACATACGAACAAATCACCCAGCGGATGAAACGAATCACCGGAGCGGATTTTGTGGCATTGAACATCTTTCTGGAAGACGGCGAACGATTTAGAACCGCAGCCATCGCCGGTGTTTCAGATGTTTTAAAGAAAGCCGCTCAACTGCTGGGATTCAACCCGTTGAAAAAAGAGTGGGCCCCCGAACCCCACCGCACGGAATTGATCCGGGAGAAAACCGTAACGACCTTTGACCATCTGCATGAACTGACCAGCCATGTTCTTTCAAAAACTACCATCCAGATGGTAGAAAAGACCTTTAACCTGGGACAGGCTGTCATCATCAAGATTACACAGGGAGAGCGGATCATCGGGGATTTCACCCTGATGTTCTCAAAGGCCAGGGAACTGCAAAACGAAAATGAAGCAATCATTTATGCGGATATGGTGGCCATGCTTATTGAGAAGCGTAAAAGTCAAAAGGAATTTGCTGAAATCCGTGAGCGTTACAGGCGGGCCATTGAAGGCACAGGTGCCGGTCTTTGGGATTGGGATATGGTCAAAGATCGTGAATTTTTCTCCAAAAGATGGAAAAGCATGCTGGGTTATGAAGACCATGAAGTGAAAAACGCCTTTTCAGGCTGGAAAAGCCTCTGGCATCCCGACGATGCCCCTCGAATCGAGAAGGCCACAAACGACTATTTAGAGGGGAGAACAAAAACTTATCACATAGAATATCGTCTGCGGCATAAAGACGGCAGCTGGCGCTGGATCAGTACAAGAGGAGATATCGAAAAAGATGCCACCGGCAAGCCTATCCGTTGGACGGGAATCGATATTGACATCACCGAACGCAAGCAGGCGGAAGATAAATTGAGAGAAAGTGAGCAGAATTTCAAACGCTTCTTCCAGACGATGGACGATCTGATCTTTGTGGGAACCACAGAAGGAAGAATTCTGTTTACAAATAAAGCGGTTTCTGACAAAATGGGCTACTCTCAGGAGGAGCTCAAAGGCATGCATATTCTGGACGTCCATCCCCAAGACAGAAGAACGGAAGCGGAAATGATATTCACAGAAATGTTCAGGGGCGAACGGGATACCTGTCCTCTTCCGCTTCAAAAAAAGAACGGCGGATTGCTGCCGGTGGAAACCAAGGTATGGTTTGGCAAGTGGAATGATGAGCAAGTCATATACGGGATATCCAAAGACCTCTCAAAACAGCAGGCAGCACTGGACAAATTTACAAAACTGTTTGAATCCAATCCCGCCCTGATGGCCGTCAGTTCGCTATCGGACAGGAGATTTATAGACGTTAACCAGGCCTTTCTCAACACGCTCGGTTATGAAAAGTATGAAGTACTGGGCCGTACCAGTGAAGAACTGAACATCTTCGTGGAACCCGAAAAGCAGAAGAATATAGCTGAGGAACTTGCGGAGACCGGTAGGATCAGCGAAATGGAACTGAAGGTCAGAACGAAAGATGGAAGAATCCTTACGGGGTTGTTCTCCGGAGAGATCATCGACAACCAGTACGAGCGTGTTTTTCTCACCGTTATGACAGACATCACCAAACAAAAAGACGCTGAGGAAAAGGCAAAAGAAGCCAGCCGGGCGAAGAGTGAATTTCTGGCCAATATGAGTCATGAAATCCGAACGCCACTCAACGGCATTATCGGGTTTTCAGACCTGCTACAACGATCAGAACTTAACGACAAACAAAGGGAGTATATGGATGCCGTGAGACGTTCAGCCGATTCGCTTA
>JAYEGQ010000185.1:0-2394 GCA_034659095.1 Thermotogota bacterium | reverse complement strand
ATCCCCCCCTCTTTTTCTTATTTTAACATCTTTTTTCCTTTTTTTGAAATTATTCAGCCTGCTAAATAGTTACATATAATGAACAAAACACCTACAGCTGCACCAACAATGTATAAAACAGATTTTCCAATCCTTTTTTTGGTAGGATTGCTTTCTTCTGCTGTTAAAATAGAGGCAATTGTTGATTCATCAAATCCATGTTCACGTAATTGCTCTTCCCGTAGCCTTCTTTCAAGCTCTGTCATATTATCATTTCCTTGTGACCACTTCTTCTCCAGTAAACAAAAACCAGTTCTTCTTAACGCACAATCAATTCCAAATACTCCCTAAACGAATAAACCTTTGTTTTGGTACTTTTCTCCTTTAGTTCAGAAAGGACTCCCATATCAACGAATTGTTTGATTAGATTCTGAGCGGGGGTATATGTGATACCAAAAAGATCCTGCACTTGTTTTACCGTCATATATGGATGATCAAAGAGAATTTTTAGAAATCTGTAAGAATTTTTGTGCGCTTTAGGATTTTTATCAAAGGATGTCTCGTATTTTTTCTGAAGGTCAAGGATTTTTTTTGCAATATTGAGGCCTGTTTCTGATGATTCAATAACCCCTTTCAAAAAAAACTGAATCCATTTTTCCCACAAGCCTCTATTTCTTATGTCCATTAAATGCTCGTAATACTCACTTTTATGTTGTTTAAAAAAGTAACTCATATACAATACAGGATTATTCAGCCGCCCTTTCCAATACAAAAAGAAAGTAATCAGAAGCCTTCCCAATCTTCCATTCCCATCAAGAAAAGGATGAATGGTTTGAAATTGTGCATGGATCAGAGCTGCTTTAATCAAATAAGGAGTGTCATCATCTTCATATATGAATGATTCTAACTCACCTAACTTTTCAATCACAAGATTAGGCGGTGGAGGTACAAAAGTAGCTGTACTGATTGATGAATTAGACGGCCCAATCCAATTTTGCGTTTTCCTGAACTCTCCGGGATCTTTGGCGTTTCCCCTTATCCCGTGCAGTAATATCCGATGTATTTCTTTAAATAACCTTAAAGACATGGGAAATTCTTTTAACCTTTCAATCCCGTAATTCATTGCTTTCACATAATTGGCAACTTCTTCAATATCATCTGGATTCTCATTATTTTTTATGTGGTTCTCGTATTCCAAAAAACCTTCTATCGTTGCCTGTGTTCCTTCAAGCTGAGAACTCAGTAAAGCTTCTTTTCTGATAAAAATATAGATAAACATATTGCTGTTTGGAAGGTATGTTGTTAACCCATTAAACGCAGCAAGAGAAGTATCGGCTTCTGATAGAAGGTTTCTCAATCCCGAATCATAATGAATCTTGGGTGGTAACGGTTTTGGAATAAAAGCTTTGACACCAGCTCCTTGATTAACGTATACCCCAGCCCTTGTTTCCATACCATTCACATCAACACCACCAATCACTGTTTTTTAGTGACTAAAATCTGTTTTCTTCATATATCACTACTCAATAGTGATTATACACCTAAAAGGTAATTTCATCACTACTCAGTAGTGATTTGACGATTTTCATCCTGAAAACCTGAAAAAGACCATACAGAGACAGGAGGAACAAATGAAGAAATACTACAGTCTGATGGACAAAATCTACAACAAAAAGAACCTGATCGTAGCCTATCGACAGGTGAAGAAAAACAAAGGAACCCCCGGAATCGATGGGATAACCATCCAACCCATCTTTGAAAAAGACTTTCATCCATCCAGCTACGGATACCGACCTGGAAGGAATTGTCAACAAGCCATTGCCAAAGCGGAACGATTCATGAACAAATACGCACTGAAACATGTGGTGGATATGGATTTATCCAAATGCTTTGACACCTTGGATCATGAGCAAATCATTGAAAAGATGGTAGTGTGCTCAAACGGCTTAATCGGGGTTATTTGGGGTACGTCATCTCTTATCCCATTCCACAACATTTGACAATGACTCTTTCGGTTACCTCCCTGAGGTTAAAGTGTTTCTTGAGTCTTTCTTTCAAGAGGAATCCGGTGAATTTGCCTTTTTGGTAATTGTTTTTGGCCATATTCGCATGGACTCCACACAAATCACCTCTAACATGAAACGAATGAACCGGATGCCACTTACATCCGAAAGAATGGGAAAGGTTACAGCGGGTACAGTACCAACATCACGGAAACGGCCAACCCGGACAATGCGGTGCAAATGATCACCCATGTCCATACCGAACCAAACATTCACAGTGACAAGGCCTTTTTAAATGAAGAGCTGGACACATTGAAAGAAAAGACAGACATGAACATGCTGGTAGTCGATGGGGGTTATGCAGGAGAAGAGATGCGAGAAAAAGTACAGGCAAAAGGGGTTGCATTCATTG
>JAYEGQ010000184.1:0-2401 GCA_034659095.1 Thermotogota bacterium | reverse complement strand
AAAAAGGAGGTATAACATGAAAAAGCTCTATCCGTTTTTTATTGTGCTGCTTCTATTAACAACTATTTTAACTGCAAAAAGTGTATCTGATGTTCCGGGAATGATATTAGGATCCGGATTTGAAACAATCACGCCAAATATGGCTATAGGTGATCCTGTTGAAGTCGGAGATAAGTACCTTATACCGGTTTTTGAAGTGAACACTTTTTTCCTTGGAGCTGGTGGAGGAGAACCTTTAATAGCCGCAGGTACATCAGGTAGTGTCAATTTGATTCCTTACAGCATCATTATCGTTAGTGGTGATGACATAGAAATCAGATCTCTCAGCAATAAAGAACCTCTTTTGAAACAGATTGTAGATGTACTACCACAGATTCTTCAAATGGTTATGCAGTATTTTTCAGTAGCACCGGGATCAGTTCAAAGTGGTGTTATTGAAAAGGAAATCAAGCCTACTCCAATGAAGGAGGAACAAGCCGTAACAGAAAAAAAAGAACCTCTAAACGAACAACAAATTATCCAAAAGTCAACAGAAAGTTTATCCAGAATGTTGATGAATGATCCCGCTATGGAAACCATAGAGGGATCAAGATCGGAAATTCAAGGTCTTCTTCAAAAACAACCAGAAAACTCTCGGCTTTTAGGTCTCTATGCTTACACCACATTGAGAATGATTGATACAGTTTCTCCTTTGGAACAAATGAAAATGGCCATGGAAGCGCAAAAAACTATCAATAAGGGATTAACGTTGGACCCCAATGATTATTTTCTGAATTTGTCCAACGGTTGGTTAAACCTTTACAGTCCTATGGGTAATATGGAAGCCTCAGTCAATGGATTTAAGCAAGCAATAGAGGCTTCTCCTGATCAGTTGGAGCCATATTTCGGTATTGTTGAAGCGTATTTAAAAACCGGAAATCGTGAAAAGGCAGAAGAATATGCTCAAAAGGGTAAGCAAATGAGCCCTGAGGCTACGGAAGAATTTAATCAATTGCTGAACAAATAATTTTACAAAAAAACAACCGAATTGCAATCGGTTGTTTTTTTGTATATCTGTACTATTTGTTTTAATACAGTAAGAAGGGAGGGGATCAGAATGATTTCGATTCATGATTTCTCAAAATCGTATTCAAAAGGAACCTTTGCAGTTAAAAACATTAATTTGGAGATTAAAGATGGTGAAGTATTCGGCTTTTTAGGACCAAACGGTGCAGGTAAATCAACAACGATAAAAACTATTGTGGGTCTATTAAACCCAACGAAAGGTTCGATCATAGTCAATCGTCATGATATAACCAAAGCATCAGTCCAGGCCAAATATCAAATTGGTTATGTTCCTGACGAAGCGATTCTAATGGAAAAATTAAAAGGGATTGAGTATTTGAACTTCATTGCCGATATGTATCAGGTGAGTAATCAGCAAAGAAGAGAAAGGATTACCAAATTATCCAAGGCTTTTAAGCTGAATGCCGCCTTAGCAAAAACAATTGATACCTATTCGCATGGTATGAGACAGAAATTATCTCTAATAGCAACTTTGATGCATAATCCAGCTGTTTGGATTTTAGATGAGCCAATTGTAGGACTTGATCCTGAATCAGCCTTCAGACTTAAAAAGATGATGAAATCACATTCGGAAAAAGGCAAAACAGTCTTTTTTTCAACTCATGTGATGGAGATTGTTGAAAAGATTTGTGACCGAGTTGCCATCATTTCAAAAGGTGAATTATTATTTGTTGGTACAGTTGACGAATTGAAGAAAAACCGAGGAGATTCGACTATGGAAGAGGTTTTTCTGGAGGTGACGAAAAGTGAAGCAGAACAAGATGATTTCTTTTATCTTGACGCTTATTAATGCTCATTACGGATTATCCAAAAAAAGGGTTCAATACTTCAAAGAAAAAAAGAGGTTGTGGGAGTTTTTTCTGCTCCTAGGTGTGTTTGGTTTTTTGTTTATATTCATCGGCCCCCTGTTTGTTAATCTGCAGGGTATAATGATTAATCAATACAGACAGATGGGATTGGAAGGATTATTCTTAAACAACGCCATTTTGATAACCGGAATGTTCGGCTTTTTTTTAGGAATTTATTTAGTTATCAATGAGTTTTTTTTCACAAAAGATCTCAATCTACTGATGTCATTACCTTTAAAGCCTAAAGAGATTCTTGGTGCCAAGACTTTTTTAATTAGGGCTTGCTGAAAAACCCCCGACCCCTCATAAAAAGAAGAAAAAAGGGGTAAATATGGTATAATAGATGCAAGGAAAAAGGCCTAAAACGGGCAAAAAGCTTGCATCTGAGGTGAGATATGTACGGCGAAGGGAACATCAACCAAGAGAAACTTGACGGATTTGTAAACACCTTTAACATGGAATTGAATCCGGAAAATCGATGGATCAGA
>JAYEGQ010000183.1:9467-12422 GCA_034659095.1 Thermotogota bacterium | reverse complement strand
CATGTTGTGCATTTGCGCATATTTTCTGATCAGTGCATCATCTTTCTCATTTAATCTTACGGATATGGTACTCATGTTGTTTCCTCCCTCTTGTAATACAAAGTATTACCTATGGTTATTATATCATGATTCCACTGCAAAAACCCAAAAGCTTAACCTCCTCCACCCTCTTCGAGGGCACCCCCCCCAAGGGGGGAATTAAAAACAAAAGCTTTGTAAGCGTCTTTATTAGACCTGTAGGGGAGCACCGGTGTGTGTTCCCGCATAACAATAGCGGAGACGTTCGAGCTGGATTCAAAACGGCAAAATGGTGGATGAGGCCTCTTCTGCCGTCATAACCGCCAAGGATGCAGCCGATCAAGGTACCATCGATATAGATGCCCAATGATGTGTCTGGAGTTTTAGGTTTGTGTCTTTTCATGATTGATCGTTTAACATATTGATCAGTTTTTCTGCCGCTGCCAAGGGACCGTCCTGTTCGTAGCCTTCCAGGCCCAGTCTTGTTTTAATCATGCCGATCTTGACACCGGTTTCCCTCATTCGGTTGAAGAATTTCCAGGCAATCTCTTCGTGCTTGTCTTTTCTTTGCACAGCCCCGAAGGGATTGGCAAAGTAACTGGTGGTGATACCTTTTTCGCCCGTTGTGCCTTTAGCCATTCTTTTACCTTCGGAAAAAACAGCGTAGGCTGATTCGTAGTCTTTAAAAAAGGAGATGATGGTGTTCTCATCTTTCACTTCTTCGTAGTTGTTTACATAGAAAAGATAATCGATGGGGGTTTTTTCAATGATACCAGAATAGGGCATGAGAGGAACAATGACCCGTGCGTTATTGATATTGGGGTTCATAAAGATACTTCTGTCCATTGCTGAATAGGCATAACCAGGTTGCAGGTCATCCAATCTGACAAAAGCGCCTGTTTCAGTACCAATGGCGTAGACGGTTCCTTCCTCATCGATATGTAAAGAACCCATATCGTCAATGAGCATTTCCACGTTGGAGGTTGCTGTATCCGGGAGTTTGTTGATGGCTTCCAGAGTTTCGGATTTACCGGCACCACTGTCTCCGATTAGCATGATGTTGGAGGAATTTCCGTTGGGCATTTCGATTCTTGCCAAAGCCCCGTGCACCGGCATACAGCCCCGGTCAATTTGAACGAGATTGTGAACGGTGAGGATCATCTTTTTCATATACCCAAAATAGTCAATTTCATCAGTTTTGGGAAGAAAACCGATATAACGGTCTCCTTCTTTGTTTACAACACCGCGCATTTCATCTTCTTCAAAGATGGTTGGATCCAAGCCAAAGACCACATAACCATCTGGTTGTCTCGTTTGAAAGACTTCAGGAGATGCCAGTTCAAAGAGATTTGCCAGACCTGCGCCCAGTGAAAGATAGTCTTTGTGAACGTAGACCATTTCCAACAATTTGCCCACCATTGTGGGAAAGGCGTACCATTTGGAATTGTCCAGATAAAAGCTTTGCAGTTTGGATTTTTCCTTGACGGGAAAAACCCCTTTTCGCTTGTTGGAACGGGTGTAAAAGATAACCGGAGGTTCGAAAATCCCTTCCCAAACATAAGGTACGGAATACAGGGATTCATTTTTGAGTTTCAGATTGGCCGGAATATCAAAATTATCCACCAAAAAAGCCGCTTGTGCCCCGCTGGGTAATTGTCGATATATTTTTGGAGGAACATGTTGAATGTTGACGGAGATATTTCTGTAAGTATCCAGGACCAGCTTTTTGAAATCGTCATTGGTACTAGCCAAAGCATAACCCTTGGATCGCCTTCTCTGTTCTACAGAGCTATAAGGTTCCCAACGTATCATGAACCTCTGAAATCCCCGCCAATAGTTATAAAAACTCTCCACAAACTCTTGGAGCACTTCGGAGAATTCATCCTGATTGACCTCTGATACATCGATGATTTTTTCTTCGTATAGATAGTCAATTTTATTGAGATTCAACATGTACATCACGTTGATGATTCGCTTAATATTAAATCCGTGTTCCTCTTTAAAGGGTTCCAGAACAGCCAGAATGGGCGCTTTTCTCTTTTGAAGCCGTTTAATGAAATTTTGAATCAACCACTTGAACAGACCTGACGAAAAAATCTGTGACACGTTGGTGTAGGAAATGTCTCCTCTCAACGTAACTGATACTTGAGAATCGTATTTGGATTCACTCATTTTATTATCCTCCTTTTTTCAGAACTTAATTTCCAAAGTATATCATATTTTATGTTTTGGAGTTTTGGTTTACGGTATAATTGGTTAAAGGAACAGATTGGAGTAAAGGATATAGAAATGAGTGAAAGAATGACAAAAATACAAGTTAAAAGTGGTTTGCACAGAGTAAAGGGAAGTTTTCCTTTTAATTGGGATCTGAATGTCTACAGAGGATGCGGACACGGATGTGTTTATTGCTACGCCCTTTACAGTCACGATTATTTGAAACCCAACGAGGATTTTTATGGGAATATTTATGTGAAGGAAAATGCCGTCCTCGCTTTATTGATTTTATGAGAAATCATTACCCAAAACGTTTTAATGAATTCTCAAGGATTTTTACCCATGAAGAGGCAAAACAGGAGTATTCACGGAAACTGAACGAAAAATTCGGCTTGCTACGAAGAAAATACACCATCAACCCTACTTATAAACAACCAAAAATTGAGACATACGGTCAACGGACTTTGTTTTATAAAGCAACTTACACTATGGTATAATGTATTGAAAATTTCGACATACCAACGGTAACAGGAGGTGAATGGTATTGTCAAAGATCCGGATTTATCAATTAGCCAAGCGGCTTGATATGTCAAGTAAAGACTTGATCGCAGAGCTTGAGGAGCTTGGCATACAGGTTAAAAACCATATGAGTGCTCTTGACGAAGATGACGAAAAGCTTGTTATGGATTTGATGGATGAAGGCTCGGATACTGAAGAAAAGGT
>JAYEGQ010000183.1:0-9367 GCA_034659095.1 Thermotogota bacterium | reverse complement strand
GAAGAAAAGGTTGAAAAAACAGCAAAGAAAGAGCCTTTGAAAAAAGAACCGGCAAAAGAAGAACCTAAAAAGAAAGAAAAAGAAGATGACGAAACAGTTGTCTATGTTAACGTTCTTTCAATGACCTTAAGAGAATTGGCGGAAACCATAAAAGTTCCCATCAATAAAATCATTCAGGAATCTTTTGCCAAAGGAAAGATTCTCAACCCCAACCAGAAGATGGAATTTGAGGGTTGCGTAGAATTGGCCAAAAAATATGGCAAACGCATTGAGATTGAAGAAGGGGAAGAGCTCCTTGACGAAAAAGAAGATGACTTGGAAAAGCATCTGAAAGATTATTATGAAAAGCTCTACTCGGAAAGATCTTCCGAAATGGTTAACAGACCGCCGGTTGTAACCGTTATGGGACACGTTGACCACGGGAAAACAACATTATTGGATCATATTCGATCTTCCAGGGTGGCGGAAAGTGAGGCCGGTGGTATTACACAAGCTATCGGTGCGTATCAGGTTCAATTCAAGAAAAACAACATCACTTTTATTGACACACCTGGCCACGAAGCCTTTACACAGATGCGCGCCAGAGGTGCACAGGCCACGGATATCGTTATACTGGTTGTAGCTGCTGATGACGGCGTCATGCCTCAAACCGAGGAAGCCTATAATCACGCCAAAGAGGCCAAAGTGCCTATTATTGTTGCCATCAACAAGATTGACAAACCCAATGCCAATATCGACTTGACCAAACAACAGCTTTCATCAAAACTCCATTTGGTTCCGGAAGACTGGGGTGGAGATACGGTTACCGTGCCTATATCGGCAAAAAACGGCGAAGGAATTGATGATCTCCTTGAGATGGTGGGGCTTATGGCTGAGATGCAGGATATCAAATGCTATCCAAAAGGAAGGGCGAGAGGTGTCATTGTTGAATCCGAACTGGATCCCAAGATAGGACCTACGGCAACCTGTATCATTAAAGACGGTACGCTGCGTATCGGGCAGTATTTTGTCTGTGGCAACACCTGGGGAAAGATCAAGGCCTTGAACGATGCCAAGGGAAAACGTATCAAAGAAGCCGGTCCATCCGATCCCGTTTCGATTCTGGGATTTAACAGCGTTCCTGACTCACATTCCATTCTTTACGTTGTGGAATCTGCTTCTACGGCAAGATCCGTTGTTGAAAAGGTTCAAGAAAGAGAAAAAGCCAATCAGTTGAAGAGAAAGCATATTTCTTTGGAAGAATTCTACGACATGGTAAAAGAAGGGGAAAGACCGGTCCTGAAGGTCCTCATGAAAGCGGACAGTTACGGTACTGTAGAAGCCTTAAGGAATGCTATAGGAAAACTCCAGACCGAAGAAATCACCATTGAAATTGTTCATGCCGGTATCGGTGCCGTTACACCTACGGATGTCATGTTGGCAGCCGCTTCGGATGCGGTTATTTTGGGATTCAAGGTGAAGGTGGATCAGAAATCCAAACTTGAAGCCGAAAAAGAAGAAGTTCAGATCAGAAGCTATGATATCATCTTTGACCTGATCGATGATGTGAAAAAGGCGTTGCAGGGTATGCTGGCCCCTGAAGAAGTAGCCCAGACTGTGGGACACGGAGAGGTCAAACAACTTTTCAAAGTCCGAAAGATTGGAACCATTGCAGGTATCATTTTGACCGATGGATTTGTTGAAAAGCACTCCAAAGTTAGAATCTACAGAAACGGTATTGAAGTCTTCAACGGTGAATTAGACTCACTCAAACGATTCCAAAGCGATGCGGCAAAAGTTGAAGCACCAAAGGAATGCGGAATTAAGCTGGTTAACTTTAACGACATTGCCGAAGGCGATGAGTTGGAATTCTACAACATCAACGAAGTCGAAAGAGAATTGGAATTCAGAAAGTGATATGTTTGTTCAGCAAGCAAACTCAGGCTTAAATGAACTAAATCATAGAAATATTATCGGCAAGGTACCTTATATAGGTGCCTTGTTTGATTTATTTTTGCCCAATCAATGTTTGATCTGCGCACAGTCGCTGGAAGCCGAGAAAATCTTTTGTGAAACCTGTCTAAATAAATTGAAAGCATTGACACCAACCGGAACTTATAAAAACTCACCATCCATTGAGAAAATCTACTTCTACGATTATTACGACAGTCTGTTGACAAAACTCATCAAATCTTATAAATATGGTCCACACAAAATTCTGGAAAGATTCCTGGCATATTTTTTAGCTCTTTTGTTGTCATATTGGAAGCTAAATGGTACAATTATTCCCGTACCCTCTCACATTGCATCCATAAGAAGTCGCGGTTTTTCTTCAGTGGAAAATATCGTTGAATGTTGCAGAAAGACATTTTGTCAAAATTTGGAAACGCTTCCGATTATCAGACGAAAAGGCAATTACATCCCACAGGCTTCAATTGATGACCAGGATAAACGGAAAGAAAATGCCAAAAAATCCTATGCCATCGTTGAAAGTGAAATCCCGGAACAGATCATTATCATTGACGATATCATGACAAGCGGTAATACATTGGAAGCTCTGGCAAGTCTAATCAAATCAAAAAGAAGCAATTGTCAAATAACAGGGGTTGTTTTTGTTAAAAGGGGGAGATGACCATTTCAAAGAAAAAGGCAAATATCCGAATAAAGCCCGAAAAAATTATCGTTGCACATAGAAATCCAGATTTTGATGCCTTTTCGGCCACCGTGGGGGCTAAGTTGCTATTTCCCGATCATATCATAGTCCATTCCGGAGAGGGCTCCAATAATCTTCAGGAATTCATGACCATTTACGAAGAAAAATTCCCCTTTTACATGGAGAAAGAAGTGGACTTTTCGGATGTTCGTGAAGTGGTGGTCTGCGACACATCGGTTTCGGAGCGATTGGGAAAGAAGATACAAACAATTTTTAAAAACCCTGATATCAAGGTCACGATTTACGACCATCATCCCGTTGACGAATCAAGAATCTTTCCCAATCAAACGGAGAAAAAGATCACTTTGGAAGAGATCGGTTCTTCCAGTACTTTAATTGTAGAAGAACTGCAAAGAAAAAACATCAAGATAAAAGCGGAAGAAAGCACGTTATTGGCTATTGGTATTTATGAGGATACGGGAAATTTTCTGTTTTCTTCCACAACTCCCAGAGATATGCGAGCTTGTGGGTATCTCTTGGAAAAAAAGGCAAATATCGATGTCATCTCAGCTTTTGTAAAAACGGAAATGTCTCCAGATCAGTTGGAATTGATGAAAGAACTTGAGGAAAACATCATCACAAAAATGATCAACAACGTGGAAATCCAAATCAGCACTTCTGAAATTGAGGGCTTTGTGGGAGGGCTGAACCTGATCACCAGTAAGATTTGGCTGTCCAAGGGGTTTGACACCTTTATTTCTGTTGTGAAAATGGGGGAGAAAACGTACCTTGTTGGAAGGACACTTTCTCCGGATGTCAATTTGGGAGAGTTAATGGGAAAACTCCGTGGCGGTGGGCATAAACGGGCAGCGGCCTGTAAAATGATTGACGTAACATTGGAAGAAGCCCATGAACGATTAAACAGTGAGTTGACCAATTTTGTGAGTGCAGCCGTCAAGGCTTCCGATATCATGAGTTATCCGGTGAAAACCCTGTTGACAAAGATGCAAATCAAACGCGCTTATAAGATCATGAATCTCGCTGGTTATGGTGGTATCCCAATCATTGAGGACAACAAATTGGTGGGAATCGTTGTACGTCGTGATGTTCAAAAGGCCATGGATCACGGTTTGGGTTCCAACCCGGTGAAAAGTATCATGTCCACCAACCTGGTAGTGGCTGACTGGGATGATTCCGTAGAATTGGTTAAGAAAAAGATGATCGAGAACGGAGTAGGTAGGATACCGGTGATTCGAAACGGCATATTGGCCGGTTTGATCACGCGAACGGATATTATCCGAGAAGTCTATCATCATGAAAAAAGGCACGCCTTACTGGTCAACGAGGAATCCAAGCTTTACAATGTGAAAAATCTCATGCTGAAAAACTTGTCTTTGGACCTGTTCCGGTTTATGGAATCTCTGGGGGAAGTTGCGGAGCAAACCGGGTACAAAATCTTCATCGTGGGCGGTTTTGTCAGAGATCTCTTACTGGGTTTTGACAATCTGGACATTGACATTGTGGTAGAGGGCAACGCCATTGAATTCACGGAAAAGCTCAAAGCTTATAAATCTATCACAGCCGAAGTGCACAACAAGTTCCTTACCTCCAAAGTTTTCTTTACAAAAGAAAAGATAGAAATCGATTTTGCCACAGCCAGGACGGAGTATTATGAATATCCCGGAGCTTTGCCGAATATAGATCAGGCCCATTTGAAAAAAGACCTTTATCGAAGGGATTTTACCATTAACGCTATGGCTATCGCGCTGAATACAGGGTCATTAGGCCGGCTGATTGACTATTTTGGAAG
Source organism: Thermotogota bacterium (assembly GCA_034659095.1). Classification (GTDB taxonomy): domain Bacteria; phylum Thermotogota; class Thermotogae; order MWEM01; family MWEM01; genus JASUTC01. Next base: position 4,925 of record JAYEGQ010000183.1, on the reverse strand, counting down.
CAGAAGAGACATCGAATCCGGAAACATTAAAATTCTATACAACACCAGTTTCATCGATGACCCCACCCGAATACTCCGGGGAATCCGTTACGAACAACGTTACGATTTTGCCTTAGAAGAGCGAACGATGGAACACTTGGAAAAGGCCCTTGAAGACGAATATCTGGAAAAAATAAGCGGTGGAAGGATTCGATACGAGTTGAACAGAATCCTTGATGAGGAAAATCGTGTCGACATGTTGAAACGATTGGGAGAATTAAATGTGATCAAACATTTGTTTCCCCAAACGTACTACACCCATTTGCTATCTAAAAAAATTGAGCTAACCTTTGCCTCCCTGAAATGGTTTGAAATATTTTACGCCGGCTCTTACACCATCTGCAGGTTTTACTGCCTCTTATACATCCTGTGCGAATACTACACCCAAGACCAACTCGACTGGGTAAAAGAAAATTATGGCATCCCCAAAAAAACGATAAACGAACTCTACCACATTTCAAAGATCGTGGAAATCCTGGCTAAACTGTTTACAGAAGAAATGCCATTCTCAGACATATACAGCACCATAGAAGGTCTTTCCCCCGAAGGCTACTGCTATTTGGCAGCCTATTTGGATGAGGCAGCTCTTATCCATTTGAAGGAATACATTAGAACGAGAAAACGTGTCAAATTATATGCTACCAACGGAAAACGCCTGATACGTGAATTTGGAATAGAACCTGGAGAAAAAATAAAGGAAATCATCAAGCATATCGTGAAAAAAAAGCTGGACGGACTGTTGACCACACCAGGGGAAGAAGAGTCGTATTTACAACAATTTGTAAAAGAGAATTATCAAGGAGAATAAGGGGTTTGTGAGTGATTTTAAGCACATAATCCCGTTGTCATTTTTTGTTTTGTATTAACATTCAGATCTTTTCTTTGGTGTATAATATAAAGAAACAGATTGGTCTCATTTATAAACTCAAAGAATCACTATTTGATTCCAACATTCAAGGGGGTACTTTTTGATGGAAAAAATCGCACGCATCTTTTTTGTGTTTACACTGTTTTTTGCAGCGGCGTTTATCATATTTTTCTTGCTTTACGCACAGGCCAAGAACGAGGTAACACAATCAAACGTTGATAAGGCTGCATTACAGCAATCGGTAAGTACGCTAAGTAATGACATACGAAGACAAGAGATTTTGTACGAGGAACTGGAAAGGAAATATAAGGCATTGGAAGAGGCGGCTTCTGAAACTTCAGAGATCAATATCCAACGGTTAAAAGATCAAATATACGATCAACAGCAGCAAATAGATGCCTTACGAACCCAAATTGACGAAAAGGACAACACTATTGCTTCACTAACTGACCCGGATCTTTCCACAAATACTACTGAAACCAACAGCGAACAGATCGCCCAGGTTTCCGCTGAATACGAAAAGGAAATCAACCGGCTTCAAGAAGAGATTAAAAAACAAGAGGATGAGATTACATCTTTAACGGGGCAATTAGAGGCAGAAGATGTGGATGAGCGCATCACAGAACTCCAGTTGACCCTTGCACAAACCCAAAGCGAATTGGAAAAGGCGCAATCTCAAGTAAGTACACTTGAACAGACGCTTTCCCAAAGGGAACAGGAAATCTCCAATCTTAATGAACAACTAAGCCAGTCCAGTGAAAGTGCGGCGATCATAGCCGAAAAGCAGGATGAAAACAAGGCGCTTGAAGTGGAAATCACTCAGTTGAATGAACAGATTGAAAAAAACCGGGTTGCTTTGGAAGAGAAGGATAATGAAATAACGGCTTTACAAGGTCAACTGTCATCAGCCAATCAGGAAATCCAAAAACTAAACGACACATTGGCGAGAGAAAGAAAATACGATCCCATCCCGGCTGGCGAGGCGGATGCGGTCAAATACAAACACCTATTGCTGGGAGAAGATGCCCTTTCATCCGGAGACAGCATCAAAAGTGCCGATTACTTTATGCGAGCTGATTTAAACAACTTGGCTTTGGGAGACTTGCATCAGGTGTATTCCAGAAAAAGAGATTTGGCTTTTCAGAAGGCCATTGCACAATATTACAACGAGGGGTATGAACACTACAAAAGCAAGGACTATCCCCGAGCAGTTGAGTCACTTGAAAAAGCTCTGAGTTATACTCAGGATGTGACAACCAATTATCGGGATGACACGCTTTATTACAAGGCCTTGGCGGAATATAACCTGAGTAACTTCACGAGTGCGGAAAATGACCTGAAATTTCTCATAAATACTGAAAAGAACTCAATTTATATTCCTCATGCTTTATATTATCTCGCAAAAACCTATGAGCAGGTTGGTGACTCGGATAATCTGAAAAAAACGGCAAAAGAATTGTCAAATTACTCGCAGTACGGAACATATGCTAAGAAAATATTAGATTCGTTGAAATAAGGGGGAAGTTAAATGCGTAAATTGTTTGGAACAGATGGTATCCGGGGAGTAGCCGGAAAGGAGATATCAGCGGATCTGGCATTCCGTCTGGGAAATGCCGTTGCGCAAATCGTGTTAGAAGATGGCATTAAGGATTTGATGCTGGCAAAGGACACGCGAATATCCTGTGATATGTTGGAAGCGGCGGTTGCTTCCGGAGCAGCTTCAGGAGGTATGAACGTTAAGTGCTGCTCAATCATGCCCACACCTGCACTTGCCAAGGTAACAGACATCAATCATTCCGCCGGAGTTATGATCTCGGCTTCTCATAATTCTTTCGAATATAACGGTTTAAAAGTAATCAAAGATGGATTCAAGTTGCCGGATGCTGAAGAAGAAGAGATTGAGGATATCATCCTGGCGGGAAGCATCAAGGCACAAACCCATCACGAACTGGGAAGAATTACACCTTATCCCGAAGCAAGGGGATTATATCTCCGTTTGATCTACAAGCACTTTGATGATTTGGATCTTTCCACTTTCCCCTGTGAAAATGGAAGCAAGCAACTGCATATTGTTTTTGACGCTTCAAACGGAGCATCTTATTCAATCGCACCGGAAGTCTATCGGACGTTGGGGGCGAAAGTTACTCTAATCAACGCCAACCCTGACGGGTATAACATCAACTTAAATTGTGGATCCCAGCATACACAAACTCTTGCCGATACAGTACTGGAATTAAACGCCGATATCGGAATAGCCCATGACGGGGATGCTGACAGATGTATTTTGATTGATGAAACTGGCCGAGAAGTGGATGGAGATAAAATCATGGCCATCACAGCCAATTTTTATAGAGAACAGGAAAGATTAACAAACAATTTAGTGATCGCTACGGTCATGAGCAACCTGGGATTTGAGAAGTACGTTACAGAAAGAGGTATGAACCTCCTCCGAACGCGTGTGGGGGATCGCTATGTCTTGGAAGAGATGAAACGAAAAGGCGCCATGATCGGTGGTGAGCAATCCGGACACATCATCTATTTCGACCGAAATACAACTGGAGATGGCCTGATTACTTCTCTAACAGTTTTGGAAACTATGAATCACTTTCAAAAAAGGTTGTCAGCATTGATTAACGATATCCCCGGATTCCCTCAGGTTCTTAAGAATATACGCATACACGACAAGGAAAAGGTTATGGAATCTGCCGAATTGAGTGATGCATTGGAAAGGGCCAGGGATATTTTGAAAAATACCGGAAGAATCCTGGTCAGACCCTCGGGGACCGAACCCCTTATACGCATCATGATTGAAGGCAACAGTGAAGAACAAATCACGCAATTGGCCAATAAATTGCTGGCAACGGTGGAAGGTCTCAATGCTTGATAAAATCATTGTAAAAGGGGCCAAAGAACACAACCTTAAAAACATAGACTGCCATATACCCAGAAATTCTTTAACCGTTATCACCGGGTTGTCCGGTTCCGGAAAATCATCTCTGGCCTTTGATACTATCTATGCAGAAGGACAAAGACGTTATTTAGAGTCCTTGTCCTCATATGCCAGGCAATTTTTGGGAGATTTGAAAAAACCGGATGTGGAATCCATTGAAGGGCTCTCCCCTTCAGTGGCCATTGATCAGAAAACAGTCAGCCATAACCCTCGATCAACCGTGGGAACGGTGACTGAGATTTACGATTATCTCAGGTTGTTATACGCCCACATTGGAATTCCCCACTGTCCCTCATGTGGCAGACAGTTGTCGAGAATGAGTGTGGATGAAATTGTGGATATTCTCTACTCTGAGATGCCGGTAGAATCTCGTATTATCATATATGCCCCTGCGGCAAAGGAAAAAAGAGGAGAGTACAAAAAAGAAATAGCAAGATTCAGAAAAAAGGGTTATTCAAAAATACTAATTGACGGAAATCTTTACGACTTGGAAGAAACTATTGAGTTGAAAAAGAATATTCGACATACGATTTTATTGATGATTGACCGTTTAAAGCTTGAAAAAGATCGGGATCATATGCAGCGTTTGGCGGACTCAATCGAATTGGCTTTAAAGGAAGGTGCCGGATTTGTGGAGATTGAAAACCACGATTCCGGTAAATCCCAAGTCTTCAGCGAAGATTTTATCTGTCCATCCTGCGGTATTAGTATCCCGGAGATTACCCCCAAAATCTTTTCTTTTAACACCCCCTACGGGGCATGTCCGGACTGTACCGGATTGGGCTATAAATTGGAAATTACCCCGGACTTGATGGTAGACAAGGAGAAAAGTTTGAATGAAGGTGCCATTGGCATGTTCAAGGATGGGTACATGTTCGATTTGCTGGTGAAGGTCTGTAAGACTTACGGTGGAGATGCCAACACACCTTTTAAGGAACTTCCCCCAAAATGCCAGGATGCCTTGATTTACGGAAGTGACAAAAAAATCAAACGACGCTATGAATTTGATTCGGGTCATTATGAAACCTCCAAGGAATTTGAAGGCATTTACAACAACGTCAAACGACG
>JAYEGQ010000182.1:0-12476 GCA_034659095.1 Thermotogota bacterium | reverse complement strand
TCATTTGGGCTCCTATCACCACAGAAGGCGATTTGCTTCCCTGAATCGTAAAGTGAGTTGAACGTGTGGAACAACTCGTTTTGAATACCTTTTTTTCCAATGAGAAATTGAATATCGTCAATGAGTAAAACATCTATGTTTTGTCTAAACCTTTCCCTAAACTTCTCAGTGGTGTTTGTTTTAATGCAATAAATGAGATTGTTCATAAACTCCTCAGAAGTGATATACAACACCCTTAATTGGGGGTGTTTTTTCATTAATTCATGAGCAATAGCTTGTAACAGATGGGTTTTACCCAATCCTACTTCACCATAGATGAACATCGGATTAAACTGTCCGGGATTTCGAGATACTTCAACAGCACTATTATAGGCAAAAAGATTTCCACCACCTGGTATAAAACGCTCAAAGGTGTAATTCTTATTGAGATTTGATAATGCTACAGGTTTTCTTGTGATTAAACGCTCACCAGAGCTTCTTTTCTTGTCGGAACTCGTGTTATTGTTCGAATCCAGAGTCGAAAACTCCAAGCGATACCCATAGTCTTTACCGAAATAATCACGAACAGTATTCTCGATAGTTTTTCCGTATTTATTTTTAAGTCTTTCTTTGAGAAAGAGATTTTCCACAGCAAAGGTTATAAGATGTTCATCATCTTTTATACTGGAAATACTTAGTGAACCGAACCACCTATCCCAATGATTTGGATGAATATTCTTTTGCAATAACTGGAAGAACTCTTTCTCTTTGTCAGTTACATTCGTCTTTATATGTACCACCCTTGAGAAAGAATTGTAGTAGTCTCAGAGCTTTATAAAAATAGAACCCCTTAATTCAGCAGAATAATCATAGCATTTTTTGGCAAAAAAAAACATGTTTTTTTGTTAAAGATTCTTCTTTTTTCCTCGAAGAGGTAAAAAAATAAAATTCGACTTGACATTTGACGGGTCAAATGGATATAATTTAGCGAATTTTATGAAAACATATAAGGAGGTGGCAGGTTATGAAAAGAACTTATCAGCCGTCACGTAGGAAAAGAAGGAACACACACGGTTTTTTTGCGAGAAAAAAAACTAATAGCGGTAGAAGAATTTTGGCGATTAGAAGAAGAAAAGGAAGAAAGCGACTCGCACTCTGAGTGTGTATTCTTTTTCTAAAGCAGAAAGATTAAGGTTAAATGCACAGATCAAAGACATCGTTCAAACGGGTGAAATCGTTCAGACAGCTGATTTTATCGCTTTTACTAAGAAAAACGGTACTGATAAAAGAAGATTTGGAATAAGTGTCAAAAAAAAATTTGGCAATGCGGTCAAAAGGAATAGATTGAAAAGGTATTGCCGTGAATATTTCAGATTAAATAAAATGAAGTTCCCCTCAGGAATCGATGTCTTTGTTTTACCACGAAAGAGATTATCAAAAAAGTTTGATGGGTTACACTACAGAGAAATCGCCGTTGAATTGCAGGAGTTGTTCAAAGGACTTGTTTAAATTACCAAGTAGATTGATGATATTCATCATAAAGTTTTATAAAAAATGGTTATCTCCTATGAAACGTACTCCAACCTGTATATTTTATCCCACATGTTCAACCTATGCCTTGACGGCCTATGAAAGGCATGGTTTTTTTTTGGGAACGATTTTAAGTTTTTGGAGAATCATCCGATGTAACCCCTTTGGCAAAGGTGGTTACGATCCAGTCCCCACCAACATTCGAATCAATAGAGGAGGAAAAATCGATGAAATTAAATAAGATCCTGTTTTTAATTCTAATCCTGTTTATGTCTATGTTTGTTTCTGTTATATTTGCTAATAAGGAAATTAATGTCACCTATCTGGACGGCATGCTTAGTATTAAAACAAGAATTGCACATTATATTTTTAATGCACAGCAAGGTGTATTAAGTGAAGTAACATTAACAATGGAAAATCAAAAACTCATATATAGGAATGATAAGGATGGTTTTTATACCACATTGGATGCAAGCCCCGTTTATCCTTCACAGATAACGGTAAATGGAAAAGAGGTTACTGAATTCTTAAATACAACTCAAGAATTCGGTCAGGATGTAGTTGTTTCTTTTAATTATGGAAGCTTTCAGAAGAATGTTACCATCCCTTTCGGGCCTTTGTATGAAATTGATCTGGAAATAACGGGTGAAATACCAGCGAATCTTGATTTGACATTTCCAAGAGTCGGATATGTAACAGAGGATAATGTCAAAGATGATGGATTGATAATGACTAACTATTATGAAAAAACAAAATCCTTGGCAATCTGGAAATTAGACGGTCAAGGGTCTTCGCATTTTAAAATAGACGGATCTAAAGAGGCCAATATTGTAGAAGTTACCTATCACGGACTTCATGTATCCGGTTATATTGGACCTGCAAAAAAGATGACATTTATTAATAGAGCCTTTCCTGAAGAAAATGTTTGGATTTCAAGAATTGTCAACAGTTACCCGGGAGCTTCAAGTTGGTATGATCCAATTTTTTATCTCTTTGTGGGGTTAATCGATTGGCTTAAGAATGTGACAGGTAATTACGGCTGGGCCATTATTTTGTTCACACTTATTATTAGAACTCTAATGTACCCTTTGTTTCATATGCAAACAAAGTCAATGATCGATAGAAAAAAACTGGAAGAAGATCCTGAATACAAAAAGATCATGAAAATTGAAGACAAACAGAAGAAACAAGAGGCTTTGATGAAATTCTACAAAGAAAAAAAGGTTAGTCTTGCCGGTGGATGTTTACCCATGCTCATTCAAATGCCCTTTTTCTTTTTGCTTTTTGCGGTTATTCGATATGAATCAGAGCTCTTTATTTACAATCCCGGATTTCTCATTTGGCAAGATCTTTCTGTAGGTGGATTCCTTCAAAACATACCACTTGTTTTAATTTCAGCCGTTATTGGTTTCTTTAACAGTTTAATTACCACATCAGATTCCAAGATGGCTTTGCAGGGTGTATTGATGGGAGCCTTGTTCCCATTCTTGTTCATTATGCTTCCTACCGGGTTGCAATTATATTGGGTAACATCGACTTTATATCAATTTGTTGTGACTTACTACACATACAAGAAAAACGATATCCATGGTTTATCCGCGAAAGATTTTTTTTCCAGCCTGAAAAAACGATGAGGTGTCGTTGATGAAAGAACTTGAGATAACAGGTAGAACGGTTGAGATAGCTTTGGAAGAAGCAGAAAAAAAATGGGACTTGAATCAAAACGAATATGAATATGAAGTATTAGATCCGGGTTCTAAGGGCTTCTTGAAAATCGGCTCAAGAGATGCTCTTTTAAAATTAACCATGAAAACTGATTTTTTTGCCAGAAAGGTTTGTGACTATATTGCAGGTATTTTGAGCTTTTCAAATGGAATTAGTCAGGATCTCAAAATCAAGTATAAGATTAAAAACGGAAAAATCTATATTAACCTTTTCGGAGAAGAAATGGGGAGAATTATTGGAAAACATGGAAAAACAATCAGCGCTTTACAGTACATTGCCAATATTTACGTCAACAGGATTACAGATGTAAAGGCTGTAGTTTTGTTAGAAGTTGGGGATTATAAAGATAGAAGGAAAGAGATCATAGAAAAAATCGCTTTTCAAAATGCCAAAAAGGCAAAATATCATGGAGAGAGAGTTGAATTAGACCCCATGTTTTCCTTTGAAAGAAGAATTGTTCATGAAACCATCAAAAAAATGAATGGAGTAAGGAGTTATTCAAAGGGATTGGAACCTTACAGATTTGTGGTTATTGAGCCGCAAAAAGGAGATAAAAGTGGTTCAACAAGAAGAAATTACAGGAGGAATGAAAGATAAAAGAGGGAAAAGTTATTAAATGGAGAGATATTGATCCTGAAATCATCAATACCCAAGAGATTAAAGGTGTTCGTAAAAGGGTTGTTATTGGGGAAAATGAGGGAGCCCAAAACTTTATTCTTAGAGTTTTTACTGTTTCTGTAGGGGGACACTCACCGAAACACAACCATCCCTGGGAGCATGAGGTGTTTGTACTTCGAGGTGAAGGAAAGGTTTTACTTGGCGAAGATCTTATAAATATATCCGAGGGTCATGCAGTTTTTGTTCCGGAAAACCTTGGGCATCAGTTCCTCAATACATCCAAAAACAAAGAATTTGAATTCATTTGTGTCATACCAAAAGGTGGTATGTAGTCTTTTTTTACAAATAAGCGAGCTTGTGTTATAATTCCAGGAATTGAAAACAAATCGGGGTGATATACATGACAAAGAGCGAGATTTTTAAGCATTTGAAAAAGATGCTAATGGAGAAATTTAATCTTGAAAGTGATGATGTGAAGTTGGAATCCACATTTGTTGATGATTTTGGGGCTGATTCATTAGATTTGGTTGATTTTATAATGGCAATTGAGGATGAATTTGGAATAAGAATAGACGAAGATGATACAGACAAAATTACCTGTGTTGAAGATGCCGTTAACTTTATCTTTGAAGAAATGGGAGGTTCAGCAGACGAAGAAGATATCATCGATGATGACGAGGATGATGTACTTAATTAAACAGTAAATTAGCATACAATACTGGGGTCGTGAATTACAAAACACGCCCCCTCATTATTTTTTTCGGAGGAATTATGATTAGAATTTCACCATCCATATTATCTGCTGATTTTCTTAACCTTGAAAAAAGCATTAATACAGTTTTAGAAGATGCGGACATGTTGCATATCGATGTAATGGATGGTCATTTTGTACCAAATATTAGTATTGGTCTTCCAATTGTGAAAGCCATCCATTCTAAATTTACCCTACCACTTGATGTCCATTTAATGATAACTAATCCAGATGAATATATTGATGATTTTGCAAAAGCCGGAGCTAATCTTTTAACGGTACATTATGAAGTCTGCAACCACTTAAACCGTACGATTAATCACATCCAATCCTTAGGTTTGAAAGCCTTTGTTTCCTTGAACCCTCACACACCTATTCACTTACTCAATGATATTGTTGAATATTTGGATGGAGTATTGATAATGAGTGTTAATCCGGGGTTTGGGGGACAAAAATTTATCAAAAATTCTATCCGACGTATTCATGAGCTCTTTAAATTGAAAAATCGGATCAATCCCTCAATGTCTATAGCCGTTGATGGAGGAATAAATGTTGATAATGTGAAAAAAGTTATCGAGGCGGGAGCTGATATTATTGTTGCCGGTAGCGCAATCTTCAAATCCATTGATCCCACAAAAACCATCAAGCAAATGAAAGGGCAATTATGACTCAAGAGGAAAAAAGAGTCAAAGAACGGATAGATTATTTACGAAAAGAAATTGAAAAACACGACTATAATTATTATATTATGGCTTCTCCAAAGATTAGTGATCAAGAATACGATCAGCTTTATAAAGAATTGGAAAGGCTGGAACAAGAATATCCCCAATTTCTTTCAAAGGACTCCCCGACTCAAAAAGTAGGCTCAAAGGTATTAAAAGAGTTTAAACAAATAGAGCACTCGCAGCCCATGTTATCTCTTGATAATACTTATAATGAAGAAGATATTTATGCTTTTTCAGAGAGGCTTAAAAAAAATATAGATAACCCCTTTAAATACTGCGTTGAACTTAAAATTGATGGCGTGTCTTTTGCTGCAAGATACCTTAACGGGAAACTTGATAGAGGTATTTCAAGGGGAAATGGTGTCACTGGAGAAGATATCACGGAGCATTTAAAACAGACAAAAGGGTTACCAAGGGAGTTAAATCAAGAGATAGATATCGAAGTCCGGGGAGAAGTGTATATGCCGGAGGATGTTTTTGCACATGTGAATAAAGTAAGAGAAGAAAAAGGCTTGGAAGTATTTGCCAATCCAAGAAATGCTACAGCGGGAACTTTTCGGCAACTGAATACCATAGAAGTAAGAAAAAGAGGAATCGGTTCATTTACCTATTCTATTGTTGAACCTGAAAAATATGGAATAAAATCACAAACTCAGATGCTTGAACGACTTAGAACTTTGGGCTTTACAATAGAAAACCATCATAAGAGTCTGGAGTCCATAGGTGATGTGATTGACTATTGGATTACTTGGACTGAAAAACGCCATGAGTTAAATTTCGACATAGATGGATTGGTAGTGAAAGTAGACGAGCTTAATTTACAGAAGGAGTTGGGCAGCACATCTCATAGCCCAAGATGGGCTATTGCTTTCAAATTTCCCGCTGAGCAAAAAGAAACAACCCTTGAATCTCTTACTTGGAGTGTAGGAAGAACTGGAGTGATCACACCTGTGGCACATCTTACACCCGTCAATCTTGCTGGAACCACCGTAAAAAATGCGAATCTTCACAACATTGACAATATTAGGGAAAAGGATATAAAGATCAATGATAAGGTCATCATAGAAAAGGCAGGAGAGATCATTCCACAGGTCGTTCGTGTGATTAAAGAGAAACGAACAGGTTCTGAACAAGAGATTGATCCCCCAGAAGAATGTCCTGTATGTGGTGGTGAAGTTGGAAAGGCCAAGAGTGATGAAGTTGCTATTAGGTGTTTGAACCCCGTTTGTCCTGCAAAAGTAAAACGGGCTTTACAAACTTTTTCATCCAGAGAAGCTATGAATATTGAAGGTTTAGGAGAAAAACTCATCGATCAACTGGTCGAGAGGGAAATGGTTGAAGATATCGCTGATATTTATTATATCAAAGAAGAACAATTGATTTCTTTGGAAAGAGTGGGTCAGAAATCAGCGAAAAATTTAATGGATGAAATTGAGAAAAGTAAACAAAAGCAATTACATCACCTTTTAACCGGGTTGGGAATTCCTAACGTGGGCAAAAAGATGGCAAAAGAAATTTCTGCAACATTTAATTCCTTAGATAAAATTTTAAAAGCCAATGTTGATGATTTGAAAGCCATAGATGGTGTGGGAGAAGAAATGGCTCGAGGAATTGTACGTTTTTTTGCCAACGATAAGATTAAAATAATCATCAAAAAACTCAAAGAGGCCAATGTAGGTTTTTACGAAGAACAAGAAGATTTAATAGGAACAAGCCTTAATGGTTTGAAGTTCGTGATTACAGGGGAACTGGAGTCATTAACCAGATCAGAGATCAAGGAGAAAATCGAATCACAGGGTGGCAAGACTACAAGCGCTGTATCCAAAAAGACCGATTATTTACTTTGTGGTGAAAACCCTGGGTCAAAATTGGACAAGGCAAAGCGGTTGAATGTGAAAATCATCAATGAGCAAGAATTTTTCAACCTGTTGAATCGTTAAACTAAACTCAAACGAAAAAATCTTCTAAAGAACTTATCCCGAAAACTTTGAGATCCATTCTTTAAATACATACAATACTTGCGTATCAAGTAACAAATAGAACACAGTACCGATGATTACAAACAAGAGATCAGGCCCCCATGTAGCCAAAATGGGGTTAATATGCCACGGACTCCAACGATCGGCTCGTCCCATGGCGGCCATCCACTGTGTTGACCCTTGATAGAGGGCAATGAGCAGAAAGGTGAAGATAACACTCCAAGCTTTGCTTTTAATATTTAGTGCCAGAGAAAGAGGGACACCCAATATGGCAATCACAAGGGGACCTAAGGATTGTGCATAGCGTGTATGCAATTCCACTTCAAATGTAAAGCTTTCTCGATTGCCGATACCCCTTCTTTTATTCTCTTGGAAGATGTAGAGTAATTCTTGAGATGTCATGTTATACATATTTTTTTTGGTTAACAGGAAATAATAGTCAATGTCATGCATTATCATTTGCTTTTGCAATTCCGTTATTGGTTGTTGTATCATTCTTGAATCTTCCAAAGTGCTGTACACTTTCATATTGGTTAGATCCCAATGATCATTTTCATCATCAAATGTTATTTCATCTGCATAATAGATATTCATACCGTTTGATTCAGAATCTATATCGTATATAAAAACACCACTTAATTCTCTCCTATTGGCATATACCCTTTTCATAAACAGATAGCGATTATCTTGAAGTAATTGGAATTTATCGATACCTGAAGAGAGGTATATTTCTGCTTGTCTGTTCCTGTAAATTTGTGGAACAACGAATTCCTTAAGAAAAAACGTGAATAAAGAGAGAAGAATCCCTAAGATCAAAAAGGGCGTAATTATTTTCTTTAACTTAACACCATGAACCTGCAAAGCAATTATTTCGTTGTTAGATTCTAATTTTGATAGTAGCCAAAATATGGACAATAACACACCAACAGGAATGGCTTGTGGGATATATCTTGGAATCTGATAAAGAATGAAGGGAAACATCTTCCAGAATGAGAGATCATTCCGAATGATTTCAGAAGATACTTCTATTAAAATAAAGACATTTGCATACAGTAAAAAACCTCCAAAACCGAGAATAAAAGGTAATATTGAAGATTTAAAGATGTATCTTTTTAAGATACTCAACTGATTCTTCCTCCGTTCTCATTTTCTAACAAATCTTTCTTTAATAAAATACATGAACTTGGAATCCAACAGGATGAACAAGAAAATTCCAAGAAACAAGAAAATCAAATCGGCTGCCCACACTGCAAAGGAGGGATTTAACTGATACCGTGTGTTTGAATGGGAAGCAACATTGTGTAATGCCACACTTTGCATAAAGATCTCTCCTGATTTAAAACTGCCGATTAAAAGAAAGCTGATCACGATACTCCAAGATTTGCTTTTAATGTTTGATACAAGACATATAGAAGTTCCGAGTAATGCAATAATGAATGGACTCAAAGATTTAGCAAAGCGGGAATTTAGTTCCATAAACGCCCTTTCTTTTTTATCGGACTTGCTCAGCATATTGAACAATTGTGAAGAAGTTGAATATTTATAGGGCGTCTGCTCATTGTTATCTTGCTGACCGTATATATTGACTTCCGAGAAGATGCTCATGGCATCTTTTAGAGAGTCACTTAATTCCTCTGATAGCTCTTCGAACTCGGTAACATCAAAATCAACATTTAGAGTTAAACCCCTTTCATCATCCAGATTAACCACTTGTCCATCCACCATTGTCCAAATGTCAGTATTAATTTCTTTTCGAAGTTCATCCGCAAATATTGTTTTAAGGGCTGACTCTTCGATTTCATATACAATGACATCATCAAGTGTTTTATCATCAATGGGTTGTTTAACATAAAAATATTTGTTACCAGTGATTGGAAGGAATTTGTTGGATATGGTTGAGTAACCAATATTTTCTGACATAAAATCCGAGAGTTCCTTTTCTTTTTGGGCGTTGAATTCGGGAATAAGATAATCATTTAACAAAAAAACGAAAAAACTCAACATGAGACCAAACACCAAAAGGGGAATCACGACGGATTTAAAAGATACACCGTGAACCTGCAACGCCATGAGCTCATTCTTAGTAGACATTTGAGATAGTATCCAAAATATTGACAACAGAACACCCACCGGAATTGCTTCAGCACTTAATTCAGGTAAGAAGAAATACAGGAGTTGAAATAATCTCCACGGTGGAATGCCATAATCAATAATATTCAAAGAAAGAAAATAAAGCAGATTTACACTGACGAATATGATAAATCCAAAAAAACCCAAAAAAAATGGGGATATTCCAATCTTCCAAATATACCTGTTAAGTGTTTTCAAATCACGACTCCTTCAACAATACTCAAGTTATATTTTATCATATTTGACTATAATTTCCCCATTTTCTTCAAAGTTTGGACAAGTTTTGATTGACATTTGCTGTGCTAACTGTTATAATACACTAAATATTAGGAGGGTGATAAAATGAGAATTAAGTTGATCATCGGTATGGTTTTTTGTATAGCGACTATTTTTAGTTTTGCGAATGATGAGAGTTCAGTTGTATTTGAAGAATATCTCAACGCCTTTTTGAACGGAAATTATCAACGGGCAGTGGAACTTCAAAATGAGCAGATAACAAACGCTTTCGGTGTTCAGGCAATGGAGCAATCCGCCAATATGATTATTAATCAGTATGGAAAACCTGAAACAACCTATAACACCGATATTATGGAACAAGACCAATACAAAATATACATGAGGCTTATGAAGACAACCAAAGGATATCTCAAATTCACTGTTACCGTGGATCAAGATCTAAAGATCGCAGGGTTTTATGCTGCCCCAGCTCCTGATCCCAGAAAAAAGCTATCTTATGTGGATAAAAATTCTTTTGAGGAACAACCCGTTAAATTTGGAAAAGAAGGTTGGGAATTGGATGGTATATTGACGTTACCTGTGAACAAAGAGAGTTATCCCATGGTGATTATTGTGGGGGGATCAGGGCCTACTGATATGGATGGCACGGTGGGACCAAACACCCCATATAAAGATATTGCAGAAGGATTAGCATCCTCCGGTATAGCGGTAATGAGATATAACAAGCGAACTGCGCAGCATGGTCAAAAAGTAAGTAACATGACGGGTGAAATAGAAAATATCGTTGACTTTGAATATTCAGAAGATATTCTATTAGCCATTGCATATGCTACAAACATTGAAAAAGTAGACAGTATCATCTTGGCAGGTCACAGCCTTGGAGGAACAGTTGTACCAAAGATTGCCACCGCTTCAGAATTGGTAAACGGAATAATCCTGCTTGCACCAGGCATAAGAAGATTGGCTCAGATTAGTCTCGATCAGAACCGTTATGTAAAGGATTATTTAGGAATAACCCATGAACAAATGGAGCAGGTTGAAGTATTTTTCAGTATGATTTTAAACCATGAACTTTCTGATGATTATCCAATTCAATCCGGTTTAACAGCAAAGTATTATTATGAGTTGGATGAATATAGTCCGCTGGAAGATTTGGAAAACTATGGTGAACCGGTATTAATCTTACAGGGTGAAGAAGATTTCCAGGCAACGATGGAAGGTGATTACCTGCCCTTCAGAGAAAAATACGGCCAACGCGATAACTTTACATTCCTTTCGTTCCCAACTCTTAATCATTTATTTATGAAAACTAAAGAAGGGGTTTTTCATTGGACTGACGAATACAATAAACCCGGGTTTGTTGATGAAAAGGTTATTGAATCGTTGAGCGAATGGAATCATATGCATTATTAATACCTGTTCACACCGAGGGATTTCTGTTATAATCTCGTTGGTGATAAAAATGAATAATGATGAAGCTATCTATAAGAGTCTTAAAAAATTATATCCTAACGATGTAGATGAATTATTTGATGTTGTTATAGGAAAAATTGATTGCTTTAATAAAAAACATAAACAATGTCATAGAACAAAATTAGAAGATATCAATGGAATATTGATTACTTATGCCGATACACTCAAAGGGGAAGCTTCCCCTTTGAGTGTTTTAACGGATTTTCTCTTAAAATACTGCGGTTCTGCATTTAATGCCATTCACATCTTGCCTTTTTTCCCATATTCATCTGATGATGGGTTTTCCGTTATTGATTATGAAAAAGTCAATCCACAGTGTGGTAATTGGGAAGATGTTGAAGAGCTTTCTGCGCATTATCATTTGATGTTTGATGCTGTCATTAACCACATCTCACAAAAAAGCGATTGGTTTCAGGGATTCTTAAATTCAAAAATGGATTACGAAGATTTTTTTATAGAATTAGAAAGTGAATCAGGCCTTTCTCAAGTAACCAGACCAAGGGCGACCCCTTTATTAACAAGTTTTGAAACCAAGAACGGTAAAAAAAAGGTATGGACAACATTTTCTTCGGATCAGATTGATTTAAATTATAAGAATCCAAAACTCCTGTTAAAAATTATTGATATACTTCTTTTCTATATCGAAAAAGGGGCAAGCTTAATCAGGTTGGATGCCATTGGTTATCTCTGGAAAGAATTGGCAACATCCTGTATTCACTTGACTCAAACCCATGAAATTGTTAGATTATTTCGGTCCATTGTGGATGCTTTAAATAAAAACGCATTGTTGATTACTGAAACGAATGTCCCTCACTCCGAAAACATCAGCTATTTTGGGGAAGGAACAAATGAAGCACATATGGTTTACAACTTCTCTCTGCCACCGTTAATACTACACGCTTATTTGCAGCAATCTTCCAATGAGTTAAATCAATGGGTAACCAATCTTGAAGACCCGGGGTTAGAGGCTACTTACTTTAATTTTTTAGCTTCACATGATGGAATCGGGTTGACGCCGTTGAAGGGGTTAATTAAACCTGATGAAGTTGACAGCTTAGTCCAAAAATGTCTTAAAAATCACGGTAGAATATCCTATAAACAAAATACCGATGGAACAGAGGTCCCCTATGAAATGAATATTAATTATTTTGACGCGTTGTCAGATTGTTCTCATTCTGAGGAATACAATATCAAAAAGTTTTTAGGCGCATATGCAGTAGCCATTTCTCTCAAGGGAATACCGGGGATATACATTCACAGCCTTTTAGGTTCACAAAATTGGGAAGAGGGTATTCTAAAAAATGGTCATAATCGGGCGATTAACAGAGA
>JAYEGQ010000181.1:0-2428 GCA_034659095.1 Thermotogota bacterium | reverse complement strand
AGATGCTATCAACTTTTACAAGATGGGATTGACGATAGAACAAATCGCACAGGGCACCGGTATTGATCAAGAAAAGCTCAAAGAAATACTGAAATATGTGAAACGATAGACACCATAGACACCAATTTTCTCCCAGTAAAAAGGCAGATATCCGCAGATAATTTTCCGGGTTCTGCCTTTTAGTTTATATATGAAAAAAACCATTCACAAATTTAAAATTGTCATTACTGAATTATTGGTGATGGTTATTTCCATTTCCAAGCTCATAACGATGGTTTTTCAGCAAAAAGAACCGTCACCATTGCATTGTCCACCTTTTTTATGATTTTTCAGAAAAAAAAGCTTCCAATTCCTGTATGGTTCTCATATCTAACAATTCAATAGAAAGTCTATCTAATTTTGAGGATTCTAATAAAACAAGCTTGTCATAATAGGAATGGTCAATAGAAGGAAACTTTTTCTGAATGATTTTCCACAAAACTTTTTCCATTCCCTTTTCCATTCCTACTTTCTCTGCTTCTTTTATCCTTCTTTCTCTTTCCTTTTCAGCCGATATTCGATCTCTCATAGCCTTTTCTCTGGCTTCATACTGTTCTCTTAAAATATCATCCTGACTCAATTTTTGCAACATTTCCATCGCCCCCTCTATTTCAGGAACCTGTTTGGTGATCAGTTTGCTTAATTCGCTTTCGGGATTATCAATAAACAACAACCAATCTAATAAGACGTTTTTTCCAATTTGACGTTCCACATCTTCACGATGATCGGTGATATACCGCCGCAATTCTGGTAATTCCATGGTGTGGATCTCAGCAACATCTATTAACTCAATGCTGGTGTGGATCTCTTTAAATCGAAAGACGTTGTGAAAGCGGTTGGTCTGATCCAAAAGATCAAAATCCAATATATTAATAGCAACCGTTTTATTGATCTCCTGATAGTCTTCGGCTGTTTTCAATCGTCTTGCAATCATTCTGCTCAAGTAATATACTGTTCGTTTTCTCATATTATATTCGTTTCTTAACTGGATTTCGATGTTAATCATCATTTCATCATTGGTTAACGCTTTCACGTCCATGATGGAATATTTATCCTCCACCCCTTCCTTATCGTTGTTGGGATTCAATATCACCACAGATTGAATGGCGTGCTTATCTTTTAAGTCCAAAGTCGCATTTAAAAAGGAAATCAAAAAACGGGTATCTGTTTGATTGCCAAATAAATGCTTGAAACAAAAATCAACTTTCGGATCGAATAAGCTCTTTTTCTTGCTTGCATTCTCCATTTTTTCACACTCTCACTTATTTTCTTTGTTTAATTATAACATCTTTTGGCTTCAGACATTAACCTCATTTAGAGTTACATTTGAGTACTATTTGTGATTAATAATAAAATACCGACCAATCCCTGTCACCCTTGAGATCTGAATCACAGACAACCCTTTATCCAACAAATACTCGATACACGCTTCTTTTTGTTCAGGATCAAAATCTCCGATGTCCTTGGAAGATTGGACAGAAAACTTCTTTTTAATTATCCGAATTGCCATCTCATCACTCATACGCTTTTTATTGCTTATATCTAAACAACGATCCTCAGACTCTATCTCATTAAACACTTTAAAATCAGCAACAGCTTGTTCCCTGTCTTCATGAAATAGCCTTAAGACAAAGTCTCTGTCCACATGACCCTCATCACTCAAACCCAGATATTCCCGATAACTACTCCAAGAATAATCCTCAAGTCTTTTCACTATTCCGGCTTTTAACGGATTCCAATGAATATACCTGATAACTGCTCTCAAATACTCATCCGTTTCAACAGCCTCGCTTTTATATCGATCCTGGAATAAATGCCCTACCCGATAATATTTCATGTTATACCAATACACATAACTGGCACCGATTCTCCGAAAACAATGACCAAGCGTTTCATCCTCAGTCTTCATCAGCAAATGAACATGATTACCCATCAGACAATAAGCCAAAAGTTTGTATCCACTCTTCTGCCTGTACTGATCCAAAGTCAACAGAAACATCTCGTTATCTTCTTCATCCTCAAATATCGTCTGCTTATTGATCCCTCTCAAAACTACATGATAAATCCCTGTCTCACTCTTCAACCTTCTCGCTCTTGGCATCCACATCATCCCCTCATCTTGTGTTTTTCACGAGAAGATTATACCATTTTTTCAGCAAAAAGAACTGTCCCTGTTGATTCCCCAGCAAAAAGAACTGTCCCTGTTGATTTTTGGACGCTCGAATAAGGCTCTTTTTTCCTCGCTGATGGTCTTTTGAACATTTTGGGCACCTCTTTTTTTCCGCACGGTATTCTTTCGTCACCCGCTGAATGATGATGTCTATCTCCTGTCGTCTCTCTTTCCCCTTAACCGGTTCTTGACTCAGTTCACAGCCGCAGTCCGGACAGT
>JAYEGQ010000180.1:0-2430 GCA_034659095.1 Thermotogota bacterium | reverse complement strand
AAGGGTTATGAGCAACGGAAACGTTGAATTCCTTCAAAACTTGAATGTCATCTGAATCGGCGTAAACACAATGTGCAGCTATAGTTTGTGTATTAAATAAACCGATATTTGCCAATTCTCTAAAAGTATATTGATGACGTTCTTTTTTGCTTTCTTTTAAATGAATGTGAATCAAGGCATTCAATTCTTGGGCAACATCTGCAATCTTTTTTAGGTAATCTTTTGAACAGAGGTATGGAGAATGCGGGCCAAAACCCACAGAAATTCTTCCGTTTGCTGCCCCATGATATTTTTCATATGCTTTTATATTTTTTTTCAGACGTTGTCCATCTTCTAAAGAATCATCTTGCAGACCTCTTGTTATGTAGGCCCTCATTCCAAATTCAGAAACAGCCTTAATAATGGAATCAAGCATCATGTACATATCTACAAATGTTGTAATCCCGTTTCTTGCCATTTCCATTTGAGATATCATTGTAGAAAGATAAATCATCTCGTCATCTAATTGTTCTTCAAGGGGAATGATAGTTTGAAACAACCATTGTTCAAAAGGTAAATCATCACCAGCTCCCTTCAATGCAGCCATACCTGAATGGGTGTGAGAATTGATCATTCCGGGAATAGCTAATGCGCGTTTTCCTTTTAAATCAATTTTCACCACATTAGTTTTGTTGGTTGAACCTTCTCCGATGTTTGAAATTAGTCCGTCTTCAATTTCAATGAATCCGTTCTCTATAATTGTTTCATCCCTTAAAATATGTATGTTATCGATGATTTTTTTCATTATTTATCCTCTCTTTAAAAAACGATTGTGTTTTTCATATTCTAATTTTGATTTAAAATATCCATTCTTAACTGCCTTTTTTCCTACAGAAACAGTGTTAATGGATTGTTTTGTCTCACTTGTGCTGTTCTTGAGTATTTCCAGCATTTTTGATTCCAATTTTTCGATTCGGTGTAGCATGGTTTTTTCAGCTTCGAGATTAGTGCTTTCCGTTTTGTCTAATGAGGAAATTAACTCACTCCTTTGATCAAGAATAATTGGCAGCTCCTCAAATTTGCCGTTTTTAATGATTTCCAGCGCTTCTTTTGAACACTCCTCAATCTTCACTAATATATCAAAAGCATTCTTCAAATAACATCAACTCCCAAAAAGCACTTTCGTGTATTATAACATTTAATGGTTAGAAAGAAAGAGACAGCTTTTATATGATAAAATATCTTCAAATAATTGGAGGTGTTAAAATGAAAAAAACCCGATTATGTTTTTCGCAATCTTTTTGATCATTATATCAAACTTATTCGCCAATCCCATAAGTATTGTATGCCTTATCAATGGAGAATTGGTGGATAAATCTTTTTTCGACTCAGCAGCTAAAGGGTTGAGTGTTTTAGAGGAAAATTTGGGAGAAATGTAGCTATGGGAATAAAAGAAGGAGTTATTGGGCTTGCGTATAACCACTACTTTAACCGTTTTCTTGAAGAGAATCCTGAGATTGAAGCACAATTAACTGAAATCCAACAGAAGATTTTAACAGGTGAGATTCAAGTACCAACAGCGATTGGAAAATCCTCCGATGAAGTTTATGGTATAATAAAAACGGCTAATTGACCATAATCAAATCTTTTATAAACGATAAAACATAAAATTCAAGAAGAATTCGGATTGTCGTTACATGATTTTCAACAAAACTGAAAGGAGAAGTATATGTCTAAAGCAAAGAACGGGGACACGGTAAAAGTACATTACACGGGAACGCTGGAAGATGGCACAGAATTTGATTCATCAAGAGAAAGGGAGCCTTTGGAGTTTATAATTGGTGGGAAGCAAGTTATATCCGGATTTGAAAATGGTGTAATTGGGCTTGAAGAGGGTGAAAAAACGACTATAAAAATCCCACCGGCTGAAGGGTATGGTGAATATGACGAAAAACTGCGATTTGTATTTGATAAATCACAATTTCCAAAGGATTTAGAATTAAAACCAGGGTTGAGATTGAACATGCAGGGAGAGGGAGACAAAGTAGTTGTTTTCACAGTAGTTGATATCCTTGGTGAAGAAGTAATTCTTGACGGGAATCATCCGTTGGTAGGTAGAATGCTGGTTTTTGATTTAGAGCTTGTAGAGATTGTTTAATCATATTATCTTTTGGCCTTTGAAGTAAGTTCTTGATTCTTTGCGTCTTTTATTACTAGGTTCGGTTTTTATCCATATCATCATATAGGAGGGCGGTATTATGAGATTCACCGTGGATTATTTGAACGGAGATACCATTAAATCCGTTGATGTTGATGCAGTTAATCAGAAAGAAGCAAAGATTAAAATCAAAAAGAAATTAGGCAAAGATAAGATAGTAGGAGTAAAGGTTACACAGTAAGATTAAAGAGGGTGTGAGAAATCACACCCTCTTTTTATGATTGTACGACCAA
>JAYEGQ010000179.1:0-12507 GCA_034659095.1 Thermotogota bacterium | reverse complement strand
TTCCCGGGGGATATCCACCGAGCCTAACCCCATAATGGTCCGTTGTCTGGGGCCTTTCTCCGTAGTATACGACTCCACCAAAGTCAATTTGGTATAGACCTTTTTCGTTTTTGGATTGGTAGTTTTGGTTTCACGGATAAACATGGATGGTCTCGTCTCCTTTGGAGGATATTCTTCTTTTTAAAAAAACAAAAAAGAGAACAATCACAAGGATAGTATACCTGTTTTCGGGAGAAAAATCAATAGAAAAAATAATTATAATTCATAATTAGGTCACTATTTCCGAAAACCCCTTTTATCTTTTCCCTTTTCATGAACCTTTCAAGATTTTTTCAAGCTTATTTTTTGTTGTTTTTTCTTATTTTTTCTTGTTGTCTCGAAAGTTGGGTTAAATTAGTAATAAGAGAGGAACCGGATGAATGGATCTCCGTAACAGATGATTCAGTTGGTGTCCGTGAAGGCGGCGAAACGATTGAGGAAGCTCTCGGTAACGCTTTTATGATGGCTGCCAGTAATTACGATGATTATGCCACTTACAGCGGAGAACTCACTAAAGGCGCACAAGAAGTAAAGGATAAAGTTCATAATTGGGAGGTGTACGCCATTGACAGCAAGGCACAGTAAGCTGATCGAAAGATCTCTGAAGGCATTTGGATTCGTTGAGGAGCTTACACATCACCGCCAATTTAGGTGCTTTACCGTTAATGGAACATCTACGAAGTCAAAAACCTTTATAAGTCATGGTTCTAAGGACTATGGTGATAAATTGTTATCCAGTGTGGCACATCAGCTATTTCTAACAAAGAAAGAACTTCTCAAACTCATTGACGGTGAAATGAACAGAGAGGATTATGAAGAAATTCTCAGAACAAAAGGCATTTTAGAATAAAGAAAATAAACCGAAGTGAAAAACAACAGTATTACCAAAGAGTATTCCTGTACAGGTAGCGAGAAAAGAAAAAAGCAAAAAGGGACGTGTAAGTGTTATGATTTATTGGATTATTTTAAAGGAATAATCCTACTGTGCTATAATTCTCTCAAGGGAAGAAAACGAATATTGGGGGGATTTGGTGTTCTTTCGTTGGTTGTTGTCTCTTTGCGTGTACGTTTTTGTTTTTTGGTTTAATCTGAAGGTTCATTTTTTTTATCCTAAGTTGTATTTGTTGTCGTTGATCCTTGCATCTTTTGTTGTTTTTTTTGGTTTGTGGATTATTATACGGTTTAGGTTGGCTAAGGAAAAGCAAATGACGAAACGAAGGATGTCTCTTTCTCATTTTAATTTGGTTGTATCCACTGTTGTGAAGAACGAGGGGGATACGATTGTTACTACGCTTAAGAAGTACTTGGGTTTTAAATCACCTCCCAAAATAGTCTTTTATGATGACCATTCTGACGATGGTTCTTTTGAAGCATTGAAAAAAATTGAATCAGAAAACACATCATTTTGTGTTATTAAACGCCTGGAACGTTCAAAGAAGATTTTGCATCCGAAAGGGATGGGGTTTGAGGATTTGGTGAATCACTATCATGGTGATTACTATCTCATACTGGATGCGGATACTTTAATTGAAGAGGGTCATGTGGAGAAGGCTTTAAATACCATGAAAGATAAGGATCTGAAGGTATTGCATTTCACCAGAAGAAATGATCTTTCAGATGATTTGGCCAACAACATTGCGGATACAGAGGAACTTTTTTCAACGGTTAACAAGATTTTGGGGCTTTTTCCATGGTATTTTAACGGTAGTGGTTTTATCATTCGAGCTGATGCGGCAAAGAAGATGGTTTATGATTCTTATTCTCCATCTGATGATAGCCAAATCAGTTTTTTTCTTAGGAAAAACAGGATCAAGGTGCTTGATACCCTCTCTTTGTTCGCCCATGAAAAGGCACCAACGACTGTTGGGAAATTGTTAAAACAGCATTTCTCCTGGACCAAGGGGGGGATTCACCATTATCTTGAAAAGGAGAAATTCACTATCTTTCCCGTGGCGTTTATCTCGGCTTATTTTTTGTTTGCTTTGATGAATCCTTTGCAATTGTATAACATCATACTTCTTTTGGCTGTTGTTTTTTTCTTCAGTGTTGATTCCCTGGCTAATCGTATGGTGGCGAAAAGGTCGATGGGGCATTGTCTTAGAAATGCTTTTTGTCACACTTTGAGTCTTTTTTTTAAGGGGATTGTCATTGTTCCTTGGCATATTATTACTTTTCCTTTTAAAAGACACAGTTTCTGGTTTTCAAAAACTCAGTATTAGTCAAAGGAGTCGGTATGACGTTTTTAAAGTTTTTTCGTTGGTTGTCTGTGATTCTTATTTATCCTCTGGTTTTTGTGGTTATCCGACAGACACAGTTTTTCTTTAACAGTGCTTTTTTTATTTTTGCTGGTGTAGTTTTTTTTGCCGTTCACGTTGTTGGAGTCTTGATGTTGATACGAACAAAACAACGTGAAAAAGAGATGATTCAACCCGGTAAAACGAGTCTTGGTGGGAAGAACATTGAGTTGTGTATTGTGGCAAAAAATGAAGGGGATCATTTAATCAATGTGTTGAAACATTATCTGTCGTTTCCGGAGAGTTTTAAGATATGTGTTTACGATGATTGTTCGGATGATGGTTCTTTTGAGCAACTTATGGATTTGGCTTCAAAATGGCAGGGTCGTTTGACAGTCAAACGTTTGGAAAGAACGGATAAGATTCTCCATCCCAAGGGGATGGGTTTGGAAAGTTTTATTAAGGAGACGCAGGCGGAGATTCTTTTAATTAATGATGCGGATAGTTTGATTGATGAGGCTGATTTGGAAAAGGCGGTTAGCATAATGGCATCTAACGATTATGATGTGGTGCATCTCAGCCGTCGAAATGATATGAATGCTTCATTGGCCACTAAGGTGTCGGATACCGAAGAGATGAATAATTCAGCTTTAAAGATTTTAGGGATAACGCATTATTGTTTTCCGGGCAGTGGTATTTTAATTAAAAGGGAAGCTGCTCAGTTGGTGGACTATTCAGATTTCATCCCCGGGGATGATCATGAAATGGGAAGGCAATTACAAGCTGCGAGGAAGAAGATTTACCATTGTCAGACTTTATTTGTCCATGAAAAGGCACCGGTAAACTTCCGAGACTTTTTTCAACAACGTTTCAAATGGTGTAGAAACATTGCTTATCATCTGTTTGAACAGGAGACTTTTGGTCCCTATATTCAGAATCTTCCATCAGCGTTTGCCCTCTTTTTCCTGTTTGGGATCTTTTCGCCTTTTTCCATTATCATTTTTTTAGTTGGTTTTTCATATGGTTTGTTAGGGGTTTATACCAGAATGATTTTTGGGGGAAAAGGCTTTTTTGAATCGCTTTTGCCGGCTACTATTAATACGTTGCAACTTTGGATGCAGGCGGCAATTTTTACCCCATGGTGTTTGTTGATATATCCCGTCAAGCGAAATAATTTGGACCACAAAAAAACGAAGGTATGATATGTATGGGAAGATCGTTTAAAAGAATAACCATTGTATTGATTTTATTCCATACTTTATTCTCTATAGCTTTGAGTTACACGATCGATGTGTATGCTTTTTTTCAAACAAAGGAGAATAAAATTGTCAGTGAACAGGGGGTTATGTGGGGGTTGGGTGTAGATGCTCAATGGCATGATTTCACTTTCAACGCTGAGATCCTTGAAACCAATTATGTGATTGGGGATATCAAACTCATATGGCCCCAAAAGGTTAAATTGTTTGAAGATACTTATTATCCTTTTGGAGAAAGTGTGTTAACTTATTCCATTCCTGAATTTGAACTTTCGGTAGGATTGCAATCACTTGATGAGGGTTTGGGAGAGGAATATCCTTTGTTTATTGCTTCCAACAACGTGCCTTATACTTCGTTAAAAACGATTTTTCGTCCTTTTGAATGGCTGAGTTTTCAACAGGATTTGTTGTTTTTGAGGACTGGCTATGTCAATCCTCTGAACAATGAAAATACGCAAGTGGCAAAATCGGTTTATTACAGAAAAACAACTTTCCATCCTTTCGAATTTCTTAATGTGGGTTTTCAAGAGGCGGTTTTGTTCATGGGAAGGGATTTGGATTTTTATTATCTTTTTTCTCCTTTTCCGTATATCAATTCTCAGGATATTAGAAATACGAAGAACGCCCCATGGTACAGTCCTGAAAATGATAATTGTATGGTGGGTGGTTTTGTTGAATTCAATTTTCCGGAAAATTTTCCATTCACAAGAGTATTTGCAGAAGTGTTGGTGGATGACTGGAGTTGGAGTAATGATGAAGCCGGTGTGAGAAAAGTTGCATGGGACACGGGGTTGGATGTTTCATTAGGGCGGGATTTTTTGGCTTTTGAATTCGCTGGTGCCAGTAGATATAGTTTTCAGAGGACCGGGAAATATCCTTATCAGTATGTGAGGTATGAAGAATATCCGGAGTTGCCGATTGAATACAATATGATTGGTTATAAATACGGGGAGAACAACGCCGCTCTCAGTGTGAAATATACGCGGACGTTTGAAACGGTCACTTTGGGGTTGCATGGTGAATATTTGGTTTTTGGTTACCGAGATCCATTTTTGCCTTTGCCATCGGACTGGAAAGAACATGATCACTTTAGATGGTTGGATGATCCTGTACTTCAAAAAGAGACTACGGTTGGTATACATGGTTTTTGGAATGTATCGGACCATATTACTTTATCCGGAGTTTTGGGTACGACTTTTGTTCAAAATGAGGATTTGATGAAGGGTCAAAATACCACTTATCCCCGATTGGAATTTACTGCAGAATACCGTTTTTCGATTACGGAGGAAGTTGTAGAAAAGATGAAACAAGGAAACTTTTCAGAAATTGATTTCTTTTGATCTATTAGTTTCTATCGCTATCTGCTCTTTCGTAGCAGAAAGATAAAAATGGGTGCGCCGATTAGGGCTGTAATGGTTCCCAATGGCATTTCAGAGGGTTGGAAGGCTGAGCGGGCGATGGTGTCACAGGTGGTTAAAAAGACGGCGCCCAAGATGGCACTGGCGGGAACGGAGACTTTGTGATTGGGTCCCACTAAGAGGCGGGCGGTATGAGGCATGATGAGGCCGACAAAACCCACAATCCCTGTTGCGGTTACGGTGTAGGCTGTCATCAGTGTGCCTGCGATAAAGATAAAGATTTTCAACTTTTCTACATTTACACCCACGT
This sequence comes from Thermotogota bacterium, assembly GCA_034659095.1. Taxonomy (GTDB): domain Bacteria; phylum Thermotogota; class Thermotogae; order MWEM01; family MWEM01; genus JASUTC01. Next base: position 7,310 of record JAYEGQ010000179.1, on the reverse strand, counting down.
TCATGGCCTCTTCTTCTCCCAGGGAGATGGCGTTTAAACTGTTGGAAAGCACCATGCCCATTACAATTCCTGCTAAGGCAACGATTCCCATACTGTACACTTTTTCCCATACGGCTCCTGAAAGTGACCCCATAAGCCAAAATGAGGCTTGTTGGACGTTTCTCCATCCGTAAACAATGATAAATGTGGTCCCTGCATTGAAGAGAAAATTCATGATGACTCCGGACAGGATGAGGTCTACAACGGGGATCTTCCCCCCTTTTTTGGCTATGAAATACGTTCCAAAGGCCACAATCAACGCAAAGCCAAAGGCCATGACGGGAAGATTGTAGAAAATGGAGGGTAAGACGCCTCCTGCACCGAAGAATGCAATGGTCAAAACAGTTCCAAAGGCAGCTCCTGAAGATACCCCCAGAATATAAGGGTCAGCGAGGGGATTTCTTAAAAGGGCTTGGAATAAGTTACCGGCAATGGCTAAAATGGCTCCGGAGAAGATGCCCAACAGGATTCTTGGCAAACGGATGTCCATGAGTATGGTTCTGTTGATGGGGTCTTCCAATTTGTTAAAAGTGAAGAATCGAATCAGTTCCGGAATTGGGATTTTAATGGTACCGATAGAAAGGTTGATGAACAGGAAAATAATAAAAATACAGATGACCAGGAGGAGGGCAATTAACCCGCCTCCTTTTCGTAATCCGAAGAAACGGGTCTTCTTTTTGGTCAACTTTAATTGTCTCCGTACAGCTTGATGTATATTTCTTCCATTAGATCGATGAGGTTGAAGTTGGCATGATTGGATCTGTCTCCGTTTATGCCATATATTTCCTGGTTTTTAACGGCGTTTATCTGACTCCAGGGAGAAAATCCCTCAATGACCTTTTTTGATTCTTCTGCATTGCCTTCATAGTAATATGGGACTAATATGGCGTCCGGATTCTTTCCGGCGACAAATTCTACACTAATGGGCAACCAACCGTTGGCACCAGAATAATTTCCCGTGATATTCACTCCACCTGCCATGGAGATGACTTCATTCAAAAAGGAACCTTGTCCACAAGTCCACAAATCCTTGACTTCATTTCCGGCTATCATGGCGTAGAAGACTGTTTTTCTTTCTTCTATGGGGATCTTGTAAGCTTTTTCTCTGGATATGTCGAGCATTTTTTGTTGGGCAGCGTCAACCAGTTGCCGGCCTTTTTCACTTTGATTGAATATAGCTGCGATGATGTTTATGGTTCTGAAAATGGAATCTAGATTGTTTGGATTTAAACTGACTGCTGTCAGACCAAATTTTTCCAATTTGTAAACTTCAGGCCCCTGATAGCCCCCGGCAACAAATACAATATCCGGTTTCATGGAAACGATTTTTTCGATGTTTAATGGGGTGGAAAGACCGATTTTTTCAGCATCAAAGGGATCGTAATTGGTGACGCCAATTATTCTGTCTGAAAGATCCAGTCTAACCAGATAATCCGTAAAGACCGGTGCTGCAACAATTACCCTTTGAGGAACCTCTTCAATTTCCACAACTCTGCCTAAATCATCCACGATTGAGAAAGAAAAAACACTGACAAATGCAAGCATGACAAAAAGCGTAAGTAAAAACTTTTTCACTGTAAAACCTCCTAAAATATATGAAATGACCCCCGGGTTCGGAGGATCTTTTTCCATCCTTTTTAACAGGTCTCCTGACTGATGGATCATCCCTTGAATCAAGCCTTCCCATGATTTTTTTCACAGTGGCTTTGAACTTGTCGATCAAGTCCTGGTGTGATTCGTAGTCCTCATTTACAGTGGCGTCCCCGTACCGGCTTCTCACCGGTTTCCCTTGATAAAAAGGATGGAGGTCAGGATGATTATAACAAAAAAGTTAGTTAATGTCCACAGCATGCCGTGACATACTTAAGTATCAAAAACTATTTCATTCTAAAAAAAGAAACATAAAAAAGGAACGTAAAAAAGGGAAGTGAAAAATCATGAACAAACGTTTGTTTCTGTTGCTTGTGGTATTTTTTTTATTTGGGCTCCTCTTATCCGCTGCTGTTCCCAAGATTTTTGTTGTTTACAGCTACGATGAAGATTACACTTGGAATTCAGCTTTGGCTGATGCGGTCCAGGAAACTCTGGAAAAGGTTGAATGTGAAACACAGTATTAATATATGAATATGAGACTTAGAAATGATGAGGAATGGAAAGTGAAATCCGGTCAAATCGCTTATGAACAGATGATGTCATTTGATCCGGATGTTGTTATTGCCTGCGATGATAATGCACAGCAGTATTTTGTCAGCCTTATTCCTGTAGAAAATGAAACTCCGATAATTTTTTGTGGTGTGAATAACGATCCGGCTCTTTACAGTTATCCCAATGAAAAAACGACCGGTGTATTGGAACGCCCCTTTCCCTTAAAATCCTTAAAAATGGCCAAGGCGATTTATCCAAGTATTAAAACCGTTGCCTTTATTGGAGATGACACAAATAGTACGCAAGGGTACATCGGATTTTTAAGTAATCAACTCAAGTTGTGCATCTATGTAAAAATCTAAGACAAGCAAAAGAAACACAACAGAAACAATTATAGATTAAAAAGAGAAAACAGCCCAAAAGGTCATTGAAAACGGGAAGCGGCATAAAAGGATTAAGGAAAATCGGTACTCCGTGTCGTATTATAAGAGTGTGTACAAACACCTATAAACCGACAACAGAAAGGAGTACCGACATGAATATTCTGACATCAATTGAAGCATTTGTCAAGTATCATTTTGGAGAATACTTTGAAAACATTGCGGCATTCTATTTTCAAAACCTCCTGATCCTCGTTCAGGGGCTATTGTCAGAGCGTTGCGATAGTATCAGTAAGTTAGCCCAAAACCCTTTAAACAAACGAGCCCACACGACCCTGACACGGTTTTTGAATACCCATGATGGGTTCTGGTCTGAACTGGAAAAACATTTTCAGCAAGCGTTCAACACGCCTTTTTCGAAAAGTGTCGTTATTGCCGATGACAGTCTCCTGGAAAAACGTGGCAAGCATATCCCTTATGTCTCAAAGGCATACGATCACTGTACCCATCATTTCAAGAATGCTCAGACGATTCTGGCCATTGGGAAAAACATCAGTGGGCATTTCTATCCCTTGGATATCCTCTTTTCTCAAGGGAATCAGAAAACAAACGGGACCGGCAAGAAAAAACGTAAGGCCAAGCGAAAAGCCCAGCAGCAGCAGTCAAAGAATGATATGCTGGTCAACTGGCTGAAAGTGCATCAAAAAGAAGCAGATGTTATCGTTGCTGACAGCTGGTATACCAACGCTTATCTCATCGAAGCCTGTCATAAGTGGTTTCATTCTGCGTTTATCGGCCAGTTGAAGGGCAATCTTATACTCTGGGCCGGCAATAAGAGAATGAGGATCAGCGAGCTTGTCCGGACTTCGAAGATGAATCGCAGTGTGATGATCAACACGAAGACGATTCAATACCATTCTTACACCCCTCGGGTTAAGTCCATCAGAACGCCGGTGAAAATCGTGGTTACTGAGCTTGAAAACGGAAGCCGGGCCGCCCTTATTGCTTCTGATGCTCAGATGAGCGGAGAAGAGATTATCCGTTATTATGCTCAGAGATGGTCGATCGAGTCCTTTTTCAAGATGGCCAAACAGACACTCGGTCTTGGTAAGTGTCATCTCCGGTCTAAGAAAGGTCATCGTCATTATATGCTCCTGGTTTCTATTGCTTATCTTAGATTTTCTGGAGTTTCGAAGAAACTCCTAACAATTTCTATGAAATTGTAAATGACCAAACTTAAAGCCTATTACTATTCACAGGAGAAACCGACAAAAGAAAGTCAAAAAGTGTCTGATTCTAAGGTGTTCGTTAAAATTGGATTAGCGATTTCCGATATGCTCGCAAAAGAATCCGAGAGTGTCAAACAGGCTGCCTTGACCTTTAATCCTGATGAGTTTACCTGTCCATGCCCTTCTCCCGGTTAGTTACAAGGGAGTTTACATTCACGCACAACATGAGAATTAAAAAAAGAAGATATCCGAAAGAAAATCGAACTAAATTTAAGTGAACTCAAAAAAAAGTATCCCATCAATCATCTTTATTTATTCGGATCCTATACAAGAGATGAACAAACAGAGAACAGAGACATCGATGTTTTGGTGGATTTGTCAAAGCCCGTAGGTCTTCAATTTGTTCACCTGGCAATGGAATTGGAGTCATTATTGGATAAAAAAAGCCGATATTATATCTGTAAATGGCATTGAAGAGAAGAAAATGAGATATATCAAAGAGGATTTGATTGATGTCAAAAATGTTTTTGTTAAGGATTTTGAAAAAAGCTCAAAAAAAGGAGTGAAAATATGGAAGCGACAAGAGTCATTAAAACAATCAAATCAAATGTACTACATGAATTGGATAAATACATAGGAAAAACCGTTGAAATAATTATTATAACCGACAACGAAAAAAAGGAAGCCCTATCTCAAAAAAGATCATCCTTGAAAGGATTTTATGGGGCTTGTCCAACAATTGGAGATGGAATGGAAATTCAAAAAAAATTAAGAAACGAATGGGACGATTAAATGAAAGATCTTTTAGATACGAATGCTGTTCTTTCATATTCACCCCCAAAAGAACAGCAAGGAGAAATCACCCCATTCAAAAGGCGCAAACCCGAAGAATCAAACATTGAAAACCTGAAAACCTTAGAGCAAATATACGATAACATCAGAATGCTGGATGGTGAAGGCTATCCAAAGGCATTTATTGAAACAGACCAGTTTAAAGTTGAATTTTCAAGGGCATCCCTCAAACAGGATGGTATAATAACGGATGCAAAGATTATTTTGAAAAAAGCGCATACTGAACAAGAAACAGATTAGATAAGCACTTGTCAATTTGAGGTTTTTCAAAATCCTGATGATAAACAACACAAAAAGGAGATGGCAATGGAAGAGAATGAAGAACTCAAAATCAGTTACAAAAACTATGACATGGTCATCAAAGATGCCTTAACACTCTTTGAAAACAAGACTTTAGACTTTCTGGGATTGGATTTACCAAAAATAATCAGCGTAGAAGACAGCGAACTGTACAAAACAGAAACCAAAAATAACTTCATTGACCTGATTTTTATGCTGGAAGACGGAACACTTTTGCATATTGAAGAAGAGGCACACGTCTCCTCAAAAGACTTGCTTAGATTTGCTCAGACTGATTTGATGATTTATGGAAAAAAACATACAAAAATACATACAGTGGTGATTACTAAAACAAAAGAAAGTATGAGTAAAATAAATGCTGGAAGTTTAAACTACGAAGTAACTATTTTAAATTTAGCCAATGGAAGCTGGGAAACCGATTACAAAAGATTGAAAACTCAGGTTGAAAGAGGTCAGGAAATCAACGAGTTAGAATTAATTTTTTTACCCCTAAAAAAATTAGACGAAGAAAATGAAATTTACGTGGATCAATCATTGGCATTAGCTAAAAAATTAAAAACGTCAAAAGAAATGAAAACAAAAATCATCTCAATGATGGTTGTCTTGATGGATAAATATCTAACGAAAGAAAAAATATTGAACATATGGGAGGAATTAAATATGTTAAATATAATGAAAGTAGCAGAGGAAAAAGGCTATGAAAGAGGTAGAGAATCAACAAAAGAACTCATCTGGAAAATGATCCTAAAAAAATTCCCGGACATTCAATATAAATACTACGAAAAAGTCAAAGCCTTGAAAGCCGATAAACTTGACGCTGTTTCTCTCGCCCTCCTGGATATGAAAGACAGCAAAGAACTGGACTTGTACCTATAAAGGAAATGAACACAAAGGGGCTGACCCTGTGGTTAAATAGAGGTGATTCAATGAAGCCTTATGAAACGATTATCGATAGTGATTAATTAGAAAAATCGATTAAAGTACCGGACGAGTTAAAACATTGCAAGGTGCGCATTTTAATTATGCTTGCAGATGAAGTCGATAACAAAAAATTAAATTTAAGAGGAGCTTTGGAGAAATATAAAAATCCCGAAAAAATAAAAGAGGAAAAAAAAGCTTGGGAGGCTCATAGCATTGAAAAACACAATCAAGGTAATAGCCGCCCATCCGGATGATGAACTCCTTGGATGTGGTGGGACACTGATTAAACACTCCAAAAAAGCAGACACCATCAAAACATTAAAAAGTCTTTTTTAATAACTGCAAGGAGAGGCGAAAATAATGAGTGAGATGAAGCACTATGAAGGAACATACAGTTATACCGGAAAATTTAAACATCTGGACGACGGAACCAATCTGCTTGAAGTCACTGAATTTGAATATTATGGTAAGTTTTACAAACCCTTTGAACCCTTGAAATTCAAGATCACACCAAGACCAGAAGAAGGTGGATGGCTTTCAGTAACAGAAGAATCAATAGGGGTTTGTATTGGGGGTGTTGATTTTGAGGAAGCCCTTGGTAACGCAATGATGGATGCTGCACTTTTATATGAACATTTGATGTTTACAGATTCCCCACTGGAGAAAAACGCCGCTGTGGTTAGAGACAAGTTCAAACATTGGGTGGTGCACGCTATTGACAGTAAGGCACAGTAAAAGGATTGAAAAATCGTTGAAAAAGAACGGTTTCGTAAAACTGGCTACACATCATAACCGGTACTTCTATAAAAAGATCAGCGGAGGGGATACTTTGATCCATATTTTTATTAGTCACGGATCAAAAGATTATGGAGATATGTTGTTGTCAACTTTGGCTGATCAGTTGAAACTCTTAAAAAAGGAACTTCTCAGATTTATCGACGGAGAAATGTCCCAAGAGGAATATGAGAAAATCCTCAAAATTAAAGGCTTTATTTAAGCCCGTCTTGGATCAGCCTCAAATAAATAAGAGATATCTCAATGAAAGTAAGACCAATTCTTAGAACATTTGGGGTTAAAACGTATCAAAAGAGGTGAAAAGAAATGGAATTTAAAATCGGAACAAAAAACATCGGAGATAACCATCCAGTTTTTATCATTGCTGAAATGTCTTGTAATCATTTACAAAACTATGATTATGCAGTAGAAATCATCAAAAAGGCCAAAGAAGCCGGAGCAGATGCGATTAAGCTTCAAACCTACACCCCCGACACCATGACCATCGATTGTAACAACAAATACTTCAGTTTAAAAGGCACCATCTGGGAAGGTAAAACCTTGTATGAACTCTACCAAGAAGCTTACACTCCCTGGGAATGGCAGCCAAAACTCAAAAAGATCGCTGAAGAGCTTGGACTCATCTTCTTTTCAACTCCCTTTGATAAAA
>JAYEGQ010000178.1:0-2451 GCA_034659095.1 Thermotogota bacterium | reverse complement strand
GGTTGAAGGTTAGAGTTAGATGCTCGTAAAGACTTTCAAACCTCTGATAAGGCCAAACGGAAATCATCCCTTTATGTTTTTCATATTTATTAAGAAGTGCTTCTATTGCAGATTCACCGGGTTCAACATCCGCATCCATAAATAAAAGTATATTTCCAGATGATTTCTTATAGCCATTCCAGATAGCCCAAGATTTTCCAACCCATCCTCCAGGTGGTTCTTCGTTAAGATTTAAAACTTCTACTCCATTAAATTGGCGTGCCAGTTCACTTGTTTTATCTGAAGAATTGTCATCTACAACGATTATTTCAAAAAGCCTCACACTTTGGTTTTGAAGATGATTGAGTATTTTGGGGATATTCAATTCCTCATTTCTTGCGGGAATAATTACTGAGACTTTGTATTTTTTATAATTAGAAGCATCATTGCCGATTCTTAATTTCTTTCGGTTAAGAAAATAAATATTGAGAACCGAGATAAAAAATGAAGCAAAAATCAACGATAGATTAATTATGGTAATTATGAGTATCCCCTTTCCGGAAATTTTCGTGTTATTTTATTGAGCTGGATAAAGTAACAAAAAATACGGTCCTATTCAATCATGTGTTGGCAATTCTAGATATTATTGGAAAATAAAATACTTCAATGTTTAAAATGGTTTTTTATAAGGCAGTTATTGGATATTGTAAACCATCAATAAGTGACCGCAAACTGTTTATGTTGCTTTGATATCGTTAATTTTATACTTTCTTATTTTACCATTGAAAGTGTTAAATATTGCCCTGTTTTTATTGTTTTTGCTTTTCATAGAAGCTAATCCAGTAAGCTATCTGATTCATGAGATAGGCATAAAATGAAGTATTTCACTTAACCCTTTCCCATTCGTCAATTTGTCCTTCGACTATGTAGAAGATAGGATTTATCAATATATTATCTTTGCTTTTCTGGCACAGCAATTGATATCTTCTTAGGTCTCTTTCTTTCAATTTTTTGCAAAGATGATTGAATTCATACACCAGCTGTCCGCGATTTAGCGGGATAATTTCTGTAAGTATTTTTACCAAATCCAGTTTTCCAATATCAAAATTGTAATTCCTTCTTTGAGCTTCTTTAGCAACGAAATAAAGGAACGAATTTATTGCAACTAACGGGTTTTCGTAATTCTTAAAACGAATAAGCTGGGGATGTTTTTTATATCCCCTTGTTTTTTCCTCCAGTACACATTTGGCCAGAAGTCCTTCACGCCATAACGCTACGAGTCCCTTTGCATCAAGATATTTTGGAGAGATTGACCAGAGCCTCATATAAAACCTCCATAAATGATTTTCTATTTAGAACTTTACCATGATTGGAGATATAAAAAAACGAGAATTCGAGAAGGACCAAGGAGACGAGAAGTCGAGAAAGACCGAATGACGAGAACTCGAGAAAGTACACACACCTCCCCGCTCCGCGGTACTCCTCTCTAGAGGAGAATCAAGTGAAAAATACGTTGTAGGATAGTTCGCTGTTGGTTGTGCGGAAGTACAACAAAACGAGATACCGAGAAGAACCAAGGAGACGAGAAGCCGAGAAAGACCGAGTGACGAGAACCCGAGAAAGTACACACACCTCCCCGCTTCGCGGTACTCCTCTCTAGAGGAGAATTATAAACGAGAATGCGAAAATCCGAGAGGACGAGAAAGACCGAGAAGACGAGAAGCCGAGAAGGACCAAAAACGAGAATCCGAGATTTATTAAAAGCGGGTTTTGGGTTTGGTAGGAACGAAAGAAAATTCAAGATAAAACGCACACCTACCTGCTGCTACGCAGGGACCGCGCTCAGGGAAGGAATCGAAATTAGTACACGTGATCTGAGATCAGAGAAAAACTCGTTTAAACCTTTTATTTAGTGGTTGAAAATAGTTGCACGAAATAACAGATAATACTTTGAATTAACAGAAGGTAAATTTTTCTAAGTCTTGATTTTAGAGCATTCACTCTATTATTTTGCCAGATTTCCAACAATAATTTACTCACCAATAATTTTCATGAATTCCTCAGCATTTCTTTTAATTTGTTCTTTTGTACCTTTTATAAGTGAACTGCCAATTCCAATTGCAATTGCTCCTGCATTAATCCATTCTTTTGCGTTTTCTCTATTAATCCCACCAGTAGGAATTATTTCTAACTGAGGTAACGGGGCCCTCAAAGCTTTTATGTACGATGGGCCAAGATATTTCGCAGGAAATAGCTTTGCAACTCTGCATCCATTTTCAATAGCCAGAAGTGCTTCATTTGGTGTCATAATTCCCGGAATGTAGTTTATTTTGTATCTATTGCATAAAAAGTATACGCTCTTTGAAAAAGTTGGTGCTACGATAAACTTTGAACCAGCTTCAATGGCATTTTTGGCTGTTTCAGAATCCAGTACTGTTCCAGCTCCAAGCAAAATTTTATCGCTCATTTTTT
>JAYEGQ010000177.1:0-2467 GCA_034659095.1 Thermotogota bacterium | reverse complement strand
AAAATAGGCAGCAGATTTTGGCAAAAAAGAAGTTTGATGATAAGTTTTCTTGTAAAAAAAGACGTTTTCAAAATGAAAAAATGGAACATCAACCAACATTCGACGTTGTTGCCAAAATACTCAGAAAATTGGATCGCATCGATGCGTTATTGGAAAATAAAATGAAAGGGAGTGAATAGATTGAAGAACGATGAACTTGACATCCGACAAGAACACGAACTTTTGGAAGCATTAGAAAATACGAATATTTCCGTTCGGAAAAAATATTTAAACCATTTAAAAACCTGTGATGTAAAGAAAATCACGGATACTATGGACATTAACAAAATTAGAATGTACAAAATTGACAAAATCACACTCAATAAAAAAGAAAATATGCTTGAGAAAATGGAAAATGTATTCAGTACCTTATATTCGCTCGGCAATACAGTTTTTTACATACTCAATAATAAAGAGGGGAAACTATCTTTCTACATCGGAATTAAAAATAACGGTGACTATTCCTCTTCATTGGCGCAACAGGCTTTATGCAATGCCTTAAACGGCAATTTCCCGGGCATTAACCTGCAAAATGTATTCAAAAAAGAGATGGGAAAGATCTTTACAGATATACAAAACTCGAAAATTGTCAGTATGACAGGTGCCATCCCCTCCCTGAAAAAAGAACAGGAAAAGGAGTATTCTCAAGGTATAGAAAATTATATTGAATCCATGAAAAATACCGAGTATACAGCGGTGCTTGTTGCAGAACCGATTGATAAAGATAACATCGAAAGGATTAGAATAAACTACGAAAACCTTCACACACAGTTATCCGCTTTTCAATCTACTCAGATGACGATGAGTAAAAACGAGAGTACTTCTCTTTCAGAATCTTTGTCAAAGGGATTGAGTGAATCGTCTTCAAGCTCCATTGCAAATTCTTTGAATAACAGTAATTCGAGAACGGAAACTTTCAATAAAACAAAAAACACAAGTTCAAGCTACCAAAGACTAAATTTTAAAGGAGGGGTATTTTCTTCAAAACCCTTTTCAATGCCCCTTTATTCTGATACAGAAGGAACATCAACAACAGAATCCAACAGCAGTTCTCATTCAGAGTCCCTGGGAGAAACCAGAACAAAAGGAAGCACAAACACAGAATCAAGAAATGAGACCTACGGTGAATCCCATTCCTCTGGAACAACTCAAAACATTCAAGTCACCCTGGACAATAAGCATATCAAAGAGATCGTAAAGGTCTTAGACAAACAAATTGAACGAATAGAAGCTTCAGAAAATTATGGATTGTGGAATACTTCAGCTTATTTTCTAACCAACGATATTCAAACATCCATGATTGCTGCCAGTAATTTCAACGGCTTAATTAAGGGTGAAAAATCTTCCTCTGAAAATTCCTTCATTGAATATTTTGATGAGCAAATAAAAAGAGAAAGAATTGTAAATTATGTGAAAAACTTCCGGCACCCTGAGTTTATTTTGGACATGAATGGCATCAAAACAGACTTCACACCTACAATCATGGTAAGCGGAAAAGAGTTACCGATTATGCTCGGATTACCGAGTAAATCCGCCAACGGACTAACTGTCATGAGAAATGCCGAATTTGCCAGGAACGTTTTCAAGAAAAACACCTCTGAAGATGACAGAACCATTAAGATAGGGAAAGTCTATAATTTGGGGAATACTGAAAGTACAGAAGTAGAACTCGATCTTGATAGTTTAACCATGCATACGTTTATTACTGGATCAACAGGTTCAGGAAAATCCAATACCGTTTATACGATCATTGATGAACTGCTGAAGAAAAACATCAAATTTTTGGTTATTGAACCCGGTAAAGGTGAATACAAAAAAGTATTCGGTGGAGGAGACGAGGTCAATGTCTTTGGTACCAATATCAATTTTTCTGAACTTTTAAAAATAGATCCATTCTCATTTCCTGAAACAATTCACGTTTTAGAACATATCGATCGTTTGATTGAAATATTTAACGCTTGTTGGCCAATGTATGCTGCCATGCCGGCAATATTAAAAGAAGCTGTTGAGAAAATATACATAAATGCCGGTTGGGATCTTGATAACTCTATAAATATTTATGGTGAAAATCAATTCCCCACATTCTCTGAACTATTAAAGGTATTACCAGAAGTCATCGAAAAAACTGATTATGCGGATGAACTGGTCAGTAATTACAAAGGATCTTTGGTAACCCGAGTTAAATCACTTACAAACGGTATCTGCGGTAGAATATTCAAAGGTGAAGAATTAGACAGTGAGATTTTATTTGACCAAAATACCATTATTGATATTAGCCGTGTAGGTTCAATGGAAACGAAATCACTGTTAATGGGAATAGTGTTCATGAAGCTTTATGAATATAGAATGGCAAATGCCACTGAGCAAAATTCACGCCTTAAGCACATCACAGTGATGGAAGAGGCCCATAATTTGTTAAAAAGAACAT
>JAYEGQ010000176.1:0-2480 GCA_034659095.1 Thermotogota bacterium | reverse complement strand
AAACCAAAGGCAATATTCATGATGAAGCTTTGAGACCAACTGAAAAAATGAAGATAAAATGTGGAGAAAAACATTTTGAAGCGATTCAAACGGGTGTTCGCTTTGAAAAAGCGGATGATTATAATGAGTTTGTAGTGAGGTTGTGAGGGTATGAAAGATGACAACCATTGACGATTATTTAAAAATGAATTATCGAATCGAAGTTGTAAAAGATGAAATCGAAGATGGCTATATCCTATCCATTCCAGAATTAAAGGGCTGCATAACAACTGCAGAAACGATAGAAGAAGGTATGATTATGATAGAGGACGCAAAAAGGGAATGGATAAAAGCAGCTGTTGAAGAAGGAATCAAGGTTCCAGAACCGAGTGATAGTTTCAGATACAGCTGACAGTTAATAAAGGACTGTCTAAGAGTCTTTTGAATGTCCTACAATGGCTTACAGGAAGCTTGAGAGAATAATGGACAATGAGTAGATGATATGTTTAATTGAGAGTGAGGAAACCGGTATGGAAAGGATTTTAATCATATTTAGCGATTTATAAGAGGTATACGGTGCTTTAAATAGAAAAACTCAAGGAGAGCAATCAATGACAAAGACAAGAATTCTCTCACTCATTCAAGAGGGAGAGGGATTGAGAATTGAATTCAAGGAATGTAAAAGAAAACTCCCTAAAAATGTTTATGAAACGGTTTGCGCCTTTCTTAACCGAAATGGTGGGGAAATAGTGTTGGGTGTTCGTGATGATGGGGAGATTGTCGGTGTGGAACTTGACAAAATCGATAGTATCAAAAAAGAATTTGTGACCACGGTTAATAATTCCACGAAGATTTCTCCTTCCTTTAATTTGTCAATTCAGCAAGTAACCGTTGATGATAAGTTAGTGTTGTATATTAATGTTCCGGAGAGTTCACAAGTCCATCGCTGTAACGGGCGATATTTTGATAGGAACCAGGATGGTGATTTCAATGTGTCTGACAAAAATTCACATCTATCCGGTTTGTTCATGAACAAGCAGCTTTTTCATACGGAGAATAAAATTTATCCTCATTTCACAATGGCAGATTTAAGAAAGGATATCTTAGAAAAGGCGAGAAAACTTGCCGCTTTTCAAAATTCGGAACATCCTTGGCAGAATATGTCGGATTTGGAATTGATTAAGAGTGCCAAGCTTTATGGTAAGGATACGATGACCAATGAAGAGGGCTTTACGCTTGCTTGTCTTCTTCTTTTTGGGAAGGATGACATTATACTGGACGCCATTCCCTTTCATAAAACCGATTTGATCCTTCGAAAGGTAAACCTAGACCGTTACGACGATAGAGATGATGTGAGGACTAATCTTTTCGACACATACACTCGAATCATGGCTTTTGGTCAGAAACATTTACCGGATCCCTTTTATCTTGAAGATACAGAGCAGGGTCCGCAACGGACAAGTGTCAGAGATAAGATCGTTCGTGAGATCGCTTCCAATATTTTGATACATAGAGAGTATACAAACGGATTCCCGGCAAAGATTATTATAGAGCAAAAGAGAATTTATTCAGAGAACGCCAATAGACCTCATGACCATGGTTTGATTGATTTGAATAATTTTTCGCCTTTTCCGAAAAACCCCAATATTGCAAGGGTATTTAAAGAAACGGGCATGGCAGATGAACTGGGCTCCGGGGTCAGAAATCTTTTAAAATATGTTCAGATTTATGCTAACGGGAAACCGCAATTATTCGATGAAGATGTATTTAAGCTGATTGTACCTATTTCGGATTTTTCTTTTGGGCCAAATGAGCCTATAAATGAGCCTATAAATGAGCCTATAAATGAGCCTATAAATTTAACGCCAGAACAAGAGAGGCTTCTTTTGGAAATAAAGAAGGATCCCAAGATTACAAAACCACAACTCGAAGAGACCCTTGGAAAGTCAAGAGCTTCGGTTACAAGATATATAGCTGACTTGAGAAAGATGGGTTTGCTTGAACGTGAAGGGTCAAATAAAACTGGAAGATGGGTAATAATAAAGAACAAATGACAGATGCCGGTAGTTTGCAAGAAATTTCAGAGAATATAAACAACAAAGTAACCAAAGGGAGTGACCCTGTGGTTCTATGGAAATAGCCATCGAAATCTATTACATCACACTCGTTTATATATTCAACACCAGAGAAGATATCACAGAGGAAGAATTAAAAGAAGCATTACCGGAAGGAGGCGAACCCATGGCGACACTTGCAAAGCAACTTTTTCATAAAGGAGAAGAGAAAGGAATAGTGAAAGGGATTGAAAAAGGAAAAGAAGAAACAGCTATCAACTTATACAAAATGGGATTAACGTTAGACCAAATAGCACAGGGCACCCGCCTTGATAAAGAAACACTCAGAGAAATACTGAAAGAAGTGGAAAGATAAACACTGAATTTAACTCACGTCAAAAAATCAAAAAAACTGAATCCGGTAAGCTTTTTACCGGTCTTGGCTTT
>JAYEGQ010000175.1:11883-12778 GCA_034659095.1 Thermotogota bacterium | reverse complement strand
GGAATAAACATATTTTTAATCCTGACTGGATTGGGAAGTTTTTATTACCTGGAGAAAAACTGGAAGTCGAAATCCCAATAAATGTCGATGGGTCAGCTAGAATATCTACTGATAATTTCAGAATATTTGTTATAAGTAACAAGTTGATTTTTTCCTTAAGAAAAGATGATGATAATGTATTGGAAGAAATCGAAGAATTATCTTTAAAAATAGCTGATTATCTTCCGCATACACCTATTGTCGCTTTTGGCATCAATTTGTTATTTGAATGCGATAATAATTCAAAAAAATTACAAGATTTATTTTCATTATCTGATTCAGAACAATTAATTGAAGCAGGATGTATAATTGATTCGGATCAGATTAAACATAGTTTTGTTCAGGACAATAGGAATATTAATCTTACTCTTATTAAGCAGAGCGTTGCATTTAAATTTGATTTCAATTTTCATTTTAATATAAGCAATCTTGTCGAATTTAAAGAAAAAATAAATAATAATAGATTGTTAGATATGAAACAGATAGCAACTTCAATTCTGAATGATGTTTATGATGTTGAATAGGAGCGAATAATGTTTGATCAAGAAACACACAGTTTTGCTGAATGCCCAGATAAAAAATCAGACAATTTTTCTCGGCAAGAATTTAGAAAGATGGATGATGCGAGATTTTTAGACAGTCAAGATACGACATCATATTCTGACTCTCAAAAATTGAAAGATGAAAAAATCAATTGGGGAAAACCACGTAGCGAAAATATTAAGCTTGAATATCAGCCGAGTGTATTTGATGTAGCAGCTTACATAGTTAATAAACTCGGTACAATTTCAACAATGAAATTGCAAAAGCTGGTTTATTATGCACAGGCATGGTCACTAGTTTGGGATGAGCAACC
>JAYEGQ010000175.1:0-11873 GCA_034659095.1 Thermotogota bacterium | reverse complement strand
CCTCTCTTTCAAGAAAAGATAGAAGCTTGGGCAAATGGCCCTGTTGTGCGAGATTTATTTTATTTCCATAGAGGTCAGTTTTCCATATCGTCTATACCTATAGGTAATCCAGATCTGTTGAATGATGTACAAAAAGAGACAGTAGATGCTGTATTAGAATTCTATGGTAACAAGTCAGCACAATGGTTAATTGATTTGTCTCATCAAGAAGAACCTTGGCAAGAAGCACGTAGAGGTATATCGCCAAATGCAGCAAGTCACAGAATTATAAGAATAGATTCTATAGCGGAATATTACAGCTCTCTAGAAAATGAAGAATAAAAAGAAACCAAAGATTAAAAAAAGTCCATCAAGCAAAAAGATGCCGAGGATTGATCCTCGTATTGAAACTAATCCATTACAATTAAGTCCAACATGGCAATTTAAATCTATTGATATCGATGGTCCGTGGGGATGGAATAATATTGATAAAGAATAATTATTTTCAAAAATATTGAAATCAATGAAGATTTTCTACCACATTCTTCAACCAAGAACCCTTTTTATATCGTTTGATAAGAATAAAAAATTTCGTTGTTTCTTCAACCATACATAAAGAATAAACGACTGGGAAAGGCCATTTTAAAACAAGACCTGCAATAGCTGTTACTGGTATGCCAATGAGCCAAAGACAACCGGCCTCAACATAAAAAGAAAACTTAGTATCGCCTCCGGCTCGTAGGATTCCCACAATAAATAATCCATTGAGAATTTTTATCGGGGAATAAAGCATGGACAACCTTAGGAGAAGGATTGCCAGTTTTTTTACCTCTTCGCTTACAGAAAAAAGGTTAACAAATTGAGGGGCAAAAATAATCATAGGAATTACGAAAAGAACAACCAAAAAAAGTTCGAGATAAATGATTTTATTTGATATTTCTTTAGCTTTTTTAAAAGATGATTTTCCCAATTCTTGTCCAATAATTACTGCAGCAGCATTGGATAACGCCATTAATACTGCAAAAGAAAAGCGTTCTATACTGTTCATGATCCTGTTAGCAGCTAAAAGTCTTGTCCCCATATAACTGTAGATAATGGTATACATGGAATAACCTGTAGACCAAAACAATTCATTTAAAACTGTCGGTGTGGTGTATTTAATAAAACGCTGAAAAAACGATTTTGATAAGGCCTTGAAATGCTCAATATGAACCCTTCCGGGCATTTTCTTCCAATACACAATAAATAATATCAACGTCATTTCAAATATTCTGGATAACAACGTACCTATCCCAGCCCCTTTAATTCCCAGTTCCGGAAAACCAAAATTACCAAAAATTAAAGAATAATTAAGTAATACGTTTAATCCAATGGCAATCATACTCACCATCATAGGAATAACTGCTTTCTCTGTATTTCTTAAAACAAAGGAAAAGGTCATTGTTATCCCAAAAGTTATAAAACTAAAACTAATAGCAGATAAATATTTGGTCCCTTCTTGTATAACCCGTTGATCAGGAGAAAATATCCTTAAAGTATTTTCAGGAAAAAAGAAGGCCAACACAAAAAAAACAGCTGAGAGGATTAGAGAACATGAAATCATTAAAGCAGTAGTTCGAGAAATATTAAATTCCTGCTTTGTCCCCCAAAATTGTGCAATAAAAATTGAGCCACCTGAAACAAGCCCAAACATTACCACGTTGAAAATAAAGAAGAATTGGTTAGATAAACCAACAGCAGATATGGAAACTTCACCAAGTTGTCCGATCATTAACATATCCACAAAGTTCATACTGCTTAAGATGATTTGTTGAATTGCTATTGGTAATGCCACGCTAAAAAGTCTTCTATAAACACTCATGCTGGATTTTAACACAAAACAAGGAAGATAATAAAAAGGTTATGTTATTTGTTCGTAAACAAAAATAATTCAACCTTCCGCATCAATAAAGTTACTGCACTTCGTGATATAATTATGAATAAGCTTATATTTCGGTGAAAAGGTGAGTCAATGGAGTTTGATTTTTTTTCAATTAAAGTGTTTGCAGAAAGTCAGTCATCAGATGAAATCATGTTAGGTTTTTTCTTTGGCAAAGTGGAAGGCCGTTTGGAATTCCAATTTATCAATTTTGCCAGAAGGTTTAAAGACTTGGCAAAAATAGATCTGAAAAAGGATCTTAATGATTTTAAAACGAGTCTTAACCAGTCATATAGAAAATTAATTGCCAGAAGTGGTGACACCATACCAAAAACAAATGATTTTTCCAATCATCTAAAATCTTATATCAATAAAAATGGTGGAAGACTTACTTTCAGCAATAAACTCAGTACAATTATTAAAAATAAGGATACAGAAGCAGTGAGAACTTTACTCAGGGAACTGTTTGATGAGTGGACCCGTGATGTAAAAATCAGATTTGACTGGGGTTGTTCAACTTATAACGAAATGAGTTTGGAAGAGTCTTCAAAAACTGAACAATCGTTAGATATTCAAAGTGCCATAGAAAATACAAAAGATAGAAAAGATCTATTGGATATGGCGGATTTTTATCCAATCGTTGATCCCATGGAAGGCAATCCGGTAGCAAGCCTTAAAGTAGGAGACTCAGTTTACCTGACAATTGTAAATTTCAACGATGAAGGCGAAGAACAGAGGCTTGTTAACAGTTATCCGGATAAATTTGATGAAAAAGGAAAAAACATAAAACCTTTTGAAGGCTATATTACCGCTATGGAATACTGTTCAGCAGAAAAAGGAACTGTATTACTAAAAGTAATAATCGATGAATGGTTTGTGGCAAAGGCATTTATTATGTCTAATATTAGAATAATGCAGAAAAATCGAAGAAAAAATCTGTTAAAACAGAATGCGATAAATCAAGATAATATTCCTGATACTTTGTTCAAAAAATCTGATAAAAAGAACAATCAAGAAGAAGGTATTTCGAGAAAAACATTAATTGACCGTCTTATTATCTCATCCTTAATCGCCCTCATCGTTATCGTTATTTTAATCATTGTATTCATTTTTCTATGAGGTGAGCAAATTGGCAAATATTTTTCACCCCCACAAGGCTGATTATTTACCTTCCAAAAAACATTACTTGTTAAGAGCAGGTTTTAAAGGTGTTCAAAATGAACTTGATCGAACAATGCTAAACCTTACAAATGAAATATATCTTGAAGCGATACCCTTGGTTGAAGCTCAAATCGCACATCAAACAATAGCTGTCGAAAATGTTGGTAAAATAAAAATTCCAATGAAATTCAAAGGGATAAACCGTATAACCTATTTTGTTTCTACTATTGGAAAAAAGATTGAAGAACGTATTGAAAGATACAGCCATTTTGGAGAAACGACGAAAGCAGTTTTATTAGATGCATGGGGTTCAGAAGCATTAGAGGAATTAAATGAAAATTTTGATAAATTTCTTCGAAAAAAGCATCATAAAGGTACTATGCGTTTTTCGCCGGGCTATTCCGATTTAAATCTGAGTGAAAACAAAAAAATCATTGATTTGCTTCGTTGTCATATTGTTAGTGCACACCCAATTTCCGGTATGCTCTCACCACAAAAAAGCACGGTATGTATGATAGGATGGTATTAGCAAATATCACTATTAATATAAAGGAGTTTATATGAAAGTAATAAAAAAAGAAAACCAAACAGAATTTATCAGTGATTTTCTAAATTCCCGTGAAAACACCGTTTCTTTTGAAGTTTATCCACCTAAGAAAGGACAAAAAAAGCAATTTGAAATCATCAAAAACACGATCAATCGTTTAAAGGACCTCCACCCTGATTTTATTAGCGTTACTTACGGTCCTGGCGGAACAAATAAGGGCAAAGCGGTTGTTATTTCAGAATACATTAAGCAACACGATGTCACGCCATTGGCGCATCTCACGTCAGTGGGTTACGCAAAGGAAGATATTCCACCTCTATTAGAAAATTTGCATTCCATAGGAGTAAAAAACATATTGGCTTTAAGAGGCGATGTTCCACAAAATGTGGTTTTTCCTCACGGTGCTTGGTGTGATTTTCGATATGCCAAAGATTTGATCAGTATGATAAAAAAGGATGGTAGATTTTGTATAGGAGCTGCAGCCTATCCTGAGGGGCACCCTGATTGTAAAGAATTAAAAATTAGTATCAATCATATGAAAGATAAAATTGAAGCCGGAGCAGATTTTTTTATTTCACAGATGTTTTTCGATAATCAAATCTATTTTGACTTTCTTGACCGGGTAAGAAATGCAGGCATCCATAAACCCATAATACCCGGTATTATGCCGGTTTTAAGAGCAAAGCAAATCAGTAAAATTCTCAGCTTATCCAATGCCTATGTCCCAAAAAAACTGGCTGAAGCCATCAATCTTTACACTGATAATCCACATTCCATGGAAGCTTACGGAATTGAGTATGCATTGAGACAAATTGATGGATTAAAACGCCAGGGGATTCGGCGATTTCATATTTATTCAATGAATCGTTGGGAGCAAGTCACAAAAATTGTCAGATTAGCTCAGTTAAAATAGGGGGTATTTAAATGACGAGAATGGAATTTTTAAAACGTTTGGAGGATGGTCCTTTATACTTGGATGGATCATACGGTGTTCAGTTTTTCAAAGCTGGTCATACTGATATTCCCGGCGAAATGCTTAATTTAAGAGCCCCGGAAGTAGTATATGAACTGCAAAAAAAATACATTCAAGCAGGTAGCAATATTCTCCTTACCAATACTTTTAGTGCTAATCGTGTTAAGCTTGCCTCATTAAAAATTGAAGAATACATGGAGGAAATTAACAAGCAAGGGGTTTTATTGGCAAAAAAAGCAGCGGGTAACAAGGCTTTTGTTTTTGGTGATATTTCATCAACAGGGGAATTTCCACAACCGGTTGGCGATTTATCTTCAAAAAAGATCTATGATGCCTTTTACGAGCAAGCTAAAATATTGGATCAATTTGGTGTTGACGGATTTATTGTTGAAACGATATCTGACTTAAAAGAATTGAAATTGGCAATTCTTGCTATTCGCGAAGTTAACAACGAAAAACCTTTAATCGCACAAATGACATTCGAAGAAGCCGATCACCACCTGCAATCTCCAAGAAGCGTTACAGGAACCCCCGTTGAAGTTTTTGGAAATCTGATGAATGATTTGAACGTAGATGTGGTAGGAATTAACTGTACATTGGGCCCAAAAGAAATTTATTCTGTATTCGAAAAGCTTTCACAATTCACCAAAAAACCACTGAGCGTAGAACCGAATGCAGGCGCTCCTGATCTCGTTGATGGCCGTTTAATGTATCATATGACTCCTGATGAATTCAGTGTTTACGCTGCAGATATGGTCTTTCAAGGCGCTTCAATCATTGGAGGTTGTTGCGGAACTGGCCCCGAGCACATAGAAGCATTAAAAATTCTTGTGGATAAAAATCCTGATTTTGTTTATCGCGAAGGTAAAAAAAGAGCCCAAGGCACTTACCAATTGAAGGATCAAAAAAGTTATCTTTCATCAAGGACTCAGCTGATTTCGGTTGAACCCTTCACCCCCATAGGGGAAAGAATTAATCCTGCATCAAATAAGACGTTTCAAGATGAAATAGAAAATTATGATTTTAAAAGGATATTAGACTTGGCAAAAGAACAAGAACTGGAAGGAGCAAAGTTATTAGATATTAATTTTGGTATAGAAAAAATTCTGTCTCATAAACACTTCAAACAAGCTGTTATCGAGTTGGATAAAATATCCTCACTTCCATTATCTTTCGATATTCAAACAAATAAATTTTTAGAAGAAGCGCTTTTTGAATACCCTGCAAGGCCCCTCATTAATTCCGCTAGAGTAACGGAGAAAAGTCTCAACCGTAAAGCATCACTTTTAAAAAGGTATGGTGGCATGTTGATCCTCCTTGCCATGGGAAAAAAGATCCCTACAACAGCTGAAGAACGCTTTCATCAGATTATGGAGGGTATCAAAGAACTTGAACACCTTTCCATTTCTCGATCAAGAATACTAGCTGACCCATTGGTACTTTCCCTCGGAGCTGCTAATGATCCTGCGATTACTCTAAAAACGGTTGAAATGCTTCACAAAGAAGGGATAAAAACAACGATGGGCTTATCAAATCTTAGTTTTGGAATGCCCGAACGTAAAGCGATTAACGCTGCTTTTCTTGCACAATCCATTAATAGGGGACTTGATACCGCCATCATGAACACAGGTGACAAACAGCTATTCTCAATCATGAAAGGATCATTAAAATTAAGAGGACAAGATTTGATAGAACCGAAACAGGTTGATACCAAAAATCCATTTGTCCGTTCTCTTTTAAACGGGGAAATTGAAAACCTTAATCATTTAATTGATGAGGAACTGAAATCAAGAAGCCCTTTAGAAATAAGTCAACAGGTATTGGCAAAAGCCATGAATGAAATTGGTGAACTATATGCAGATAAAATAATTTATCTTCCCCATTTAATAATGGCAGCTGAAACTTCAAAACCTATATTCGAGCGATTGAATGACCTTTCTGATACAGCTATTCAATTTGTCGGAAAAGTCGTTTTAGCAACTGTTGAAGGGGATGTCCATGATATTGGAAAAAAAATTGTTGGCACTGTGTTATCTAGCGGTGGGTTTGAAATTATAGACATTGGAAAAGATAGAACTTCCGAAGAAATATTAGATGCTGTGAAGAAATACCAACCGGATATACTGGGTTTATCTGCAATGATGACAACGACTGTGGAGAAGGTAAAAGAGGTTTCTGATATATTCAAACAAGAGGGGATTGATGTAAAGCTTATTTCCGGCGGCGCTTCTATGAATAAACGATTAGCCAAAGAATTTGGTTGCCAAGGATATTCAAATGACGCTTCGGGAGCTTTAAAACTATGCAGAGAACTACTGAAAATCGAATCATAAGTCGATAATACTGTAGAAAATCATCCGTTTCCTGAGGATGTTATAATGGTGGTGGGTGGAATATCCAAAAAATCAATTGATTTTTGGTTATTCCATACAGTTTGAATATGAGGCGATTTAATGAGGGTCAATCCTCCAAATAGTTCTATCGACGAAGATAAAAAATCAGAAAAAGCAAAAAAGAAAAAATTAAAAGGTTCCTCTTCAAAAACAGAAAATACAGACACTTGGTCAGGCTTTATTGATATGTTGGGAGAGGTAAAGCTAGACCAGATTGAGGAAGAGGCAAAAAAATATCTTCAATACGTCTTAAGTGCGGGAAATAGGTTTTCCAGATCCCCTACGCATAAGCATTTTCAAAGTTATAGGGATTCGTTAAAGAAATTTTTACAATTTATAGAAAAAGGGCTCTATAAAGTAAAAGAAGATATGGGAATGGATGTTGATTATCCGAAATTGTACATGGTAGCGGAAAAAGTTGATGAAAAGATACATCATCTGGCAGGTTTGCTAATGGATAATGAAAAAAACACTATGAATTTTGCAGGAAAGGTAGAAGAGATTAACGGTCTCGTTTTAGATTTATACAGATGATTAACCCAACGATTATAGCAGATATTATAAAAGAAAAATACAAACCGGAGTTTAAAAAACTCTTTTCATTGGCTGATTCTAATCTGATACCGTCGATTTGCATAAGTGGAAACGATGAAAAACTACTGAGATTTATAATGGAATTGTTTCTGACGGAATATGAGAAAAAAACTTATAATGAGATTTTTAATAGTAATGATTTCTATGAAATTGAAGCAAATTCAGGAGTAATAAAGATTGATGATATTCGAAAACTAATTAAGTTTTCAACATTAAAAAAAGAATATCTTAAGCATAAATATACTGTTATCAAAAACATAGAAAAAGCCAATGTATATGCACAAAATTCTCTTTTAAAGGTAATTGAAGAACCAGGAAACGATACGTTGTTTCTATGTTCTACTTGCTTTTATAGTACTTTATTAAATACGATAAAAAGCCGTTTATTCCGAATTATTATTCCAAATAAACCTTTAAAGGATTTAGAGCCTTATTTTTGCGATGAAATTAGGTGGTTGGCTAGTATTTCTTTTGATGTTTTGTTTGATTTCTCCCAGTTGTCAAAAGAAAAACAAAAACAGTTAATCGCTTCTCTCAGAAACAAAACCTTAAATGAAGTAACCGAAGGTTTCATCAGAAGTTGTGGTGAATTTGAAATGGAATTTGAAGATGGTATTTCTATTAAAAACACGGCATTAAAAAGTTTATACGCATTAATATTCTTTGAAAAATTATTAAAAGATATCTTACATCACTCATCAGAAGAAGTCCGGCAACTGTTGCTCACTTTTAAAGCAAGCATCAATAATAAAAGCTTATACAAAGGGAGTAAAGAGAATATCACCACTACGAGTTTCAATAATGCCTTTTATAAAGAACTCTTCTCCCTAACCGAAAAGATTTTATACATCATGCTGAACTTTCAAGAGGGGACTTTATTAGGCTCTATGAGTTATACCCAATTGACAACACTTTGTCTAAAAAAAAATTTAGTGTTGAAAAAAAATAAGATGCAAAGGTATATTGCTTTTTTGGAAGAAATTAAAAACTCTACACAAATATCGTTAAACAGTGAACTGCTAATGATTAACTACCTCATAATGACACAGAAAATATTTAAAGAAAGCGAGTGAAAAAATGGGAATGATTGCAAAAATATACGAGGTGGAATTCCTCGAATTTGGGAAAAAACACTATTTTTCATATGAAGGTCAATTAAAAAGGGGTGCAAAAGTTTTAGGTATGAGCTTTTTTGGACTTGATGTGGGAAAGGTTATTAAAGGACCTGAAGAAGTCGATATAGAAAAGATAAATTTCGAAGTTAAACCTCTCCTTAGACCTTTAACAAAAGAAGATCTTGAAACTGAACAAAAAAATAAAATAGATTCGGACAAAGCTTATAATATCTGTCAAGATAAAATCCACTCCCTTAAGCTACCCATGAAATTGTTAAAGGCTCAGTATATGTTTGATCGCTCAAAACTCCTTTTCTACTTTAGTGCAGAAGGCAGGGTTGATTTTAGAGAATTGGTCAAAGAGCTTGCGCATTGCTTTAAAACACGTATAGAACTTAGACAAGTGGGAGTGCGTGATGAATTAAAGTTTATCGGAAGCATAGGAATGTGTGGACAACCTGTTTGTTGCAGAAGATTCAAGCGGGAATTCGATAAAATAACCCTTAGAGATGCAAAAAGGCAGCAAATGATGATTAATCCGGCAAAGATATCAGGGCCATGTAACCGGTTACTATGTTGTTTGAAATATGAATTAGATAACTATGAAGAGATATTGGCTGACATTCCGGACCCGGGAAGTGTTATTCAATACAACGAAGAGATTTGTAAAGTTATGGGATGCAATATTTTCAAAGAAATTGTTTCCGCTTCAACAGATGATGGCAACAAGCGGGAGATCCCTTTTGATTATTTCAGGGAAAGAAAGGATTCAGTTATTTCAAAACCAATTTCACCTGATGATGACCTTGAAGAATTGCCTGATGAAGATGAGGAATAATGTATGTCTGAAATTAAAAACGATCATTATTATTCTAAAACACCTAAATCAGAATTAAAGGTCAAACAAACAACCATTCAATTGAAAAATGGTCACATTTACAACTTTAAAAGTCCTTCGGGAGTTTTTGCCTATGGGAAAGCAAACAGAGCTACAGAATGCCTTTTAAACAATGTTAAAATCACGGGAAAGGATTTACTGGATCTAGGGTGTGGATATGGAACAGTGGGAATAGTAACACTAAAAGAAAATCCATTCATTCGATTATTTCTGAGCGACATTAACGAGAGGGCTGTAAGATTTGCTAAAGAAAATGCTTTAAATTACAACCTTGAAGTTGAAATCAAATCGGGAAATTTATTTGAACCTTGGAAAAACTACATGTTTGACATAATTTTATTTAACCCCCCTTTGGCAGCCGGGAAAGAGGTATGGATGGACGCAATTAAACATTCCTACAGTCATATTAGAGAAAACGGAACCATTCAAATTGTAGCCTACCATAATAAGGGCGGTAAGAGAATTATGATGTATATGAAAAAAGTTTTTTCAAATGTAAAAACCCTTGTTAAAAGTGGTGGCATAAGAGTTTATTTATCCGAAAGGTTAAAACAGTGAAAAAAACATCTGTGTTCTTTTACGTTTTATTTGGAATCATTATCGTGGGAACTTTATCTTTCCTTCTTTTGGAAAGGGGAGAAAAGCTAAAAATTAGCTATTCAATTCAAAATACAAATAGCATTCAAGGTCAGGGAAACAATGGGGATATTTACCAGGAGATTTTGATAAACGCACAATTGCCCATAGATCGGTTAGATTATGAGGTTAATTACTTTGAAACTTATGCAGATTTTGAAAAACTGTTGAGTAAGATAATCAAATCCCGAGCATCAAATGTAGTGTTATGCGATTTTGAAAAACAAGAGACCTATGAGGCTTTTTTAAAGGCAAATAAATATATTTCTCCATTATATATTACTTCTTATGTTGGTGATAAAAATACAAATAATCAACAGAAAGATATACTTTATCTTTTTCCTTCTTCAGATATAATAGTCAGTGCTATTAATCAATTGTTTGACTTGAATGACAATCACATAATTCTGTTAATCCACAATCAGGAAAACACACATAGATATACTGTTTTTCAAGAACAGTTAAAGGGTCAAAAAACAACTGTAAAGGTTGTAGAAGAAAATGAATTTCAAGATTCCATCAACTTAATTGGTGATATTCTTTCAAAGGAAAATCCCGATTATATACTAATTGACTTGAATGAAAAATCAACCATAGCATTATTAGAAAAGATTGTTGGGTTTCCGAGAGACAAAATCATCTTAATGTTTGAAAATACAAGTGAACGAGTGGCGTATTATAGCGGATCAAATTCATACGGTGTAAACGGCATCACTTTTAAAAATCCTGCAGAATTAATGGGGTATAATAACAAAACGATTCTTTTAGAAATGGTCACTCAAACACTTGCTCAATGTTTTGTAAAATACAAAAAAGCCGATATAAATCACTTGAAACAATATTTGTATGAGAACCCAAGTACACCTTTTCGTCTAATAGATCATTCGATAAGCACACCAATTTATAAAGTAACTTTTACGGAGCGAGGCTTGAAAGTTATAGATAAAATGGATTCTTTAAAATGACGAAGGAGAAAATGAAAGACAAAAAAGGGGTTGTGAAAATAACGTATAATAGTTTAAGAATCATTTGGATCTTAATATATTTAGTTTATATGTTTTTCTGCGGTTTTTCGAGTTACGAATCTATCAATCAAAAACTTAACGATCGAACTACTTATCTTGTTAATCTTTTCAATACACTTTATAATCAAAATGCTATTCAAATGGTTTCAAATCCTGAAAATTTTAAAAGAGTCTTAGTTTCAGATATTGAAGGCGAAGTGCTAATTCAATATGGGGAGCTCATTCCGGCATTAACAAACTTAGAATACAACACTTTATTTAGTCATCTGCAAACTGACAGAATAGCGCTTTCAGACTTTTATTATGATCCAGTAATTGATGAACTGTGCTTTGATATGGGAATTATTGAAAAAAACAGAGTATACATTGGAACTCTTTCTGCAGAACAGTTTTTACGTGATAATCTTGAAAATTTAGAACTGGATCATTTTTTGATTTTTGATTCTCATTTAAACGGGTATATTTACAAAAACAGAAGTATTCTATCAATTAATTACTTTAATAAAGATCAAGTTAACTGGATTAACAAATCTCTTTTCTTATCCGATAAAACCCTTTATTTAAGTAATTGGGAGGGGCTTAATAATTTTCAATATATCACATATATTCCTTTCATGAAAACTGTAGTCCCCTT
>JAYEGQ010000174.1:0-49957 GCA_034659095.1 Thermotogota bacterium | reverse complement strand
GTTCTGGCACGACTGGGAAGTGCCCAACTCATCATTTCCGGGTATGAGGAATCTGGAATATAAGTTCTCCCTCTCGGAGGTACTTCTTTGGCATACTCTGAAAAAGTCGTCAATCTTAACCAATCCGACTCTTCAATCAACCGTTTAAAGAACATCTCCAACCAACCTTTTTTAAAAACCAACTCATGAGTTCCAGGCCAAATTCCAAATTTCTCGCCGTCATCCATCATAAGATACATGCTTTTAGCACTCTCCGATGCTCTTTCATGTAGAAAGTTAATCGTTTCGTCTACATCATGAAATGGAATCAGATATCTTAGTTTTTTGTTGATGGGAAATATCTTCATGGGATAGCCTTGATCTTCTGTTAAAAAATAGCCATTCAACTCATCTTCGTAATTTCCGGCGTTTTTAAAATGATCATCATCCAAAGCAACGTATTCAACGCCCATTTTCGATAATGTTGAGACGAGAGAAGGCTCCCACACTCTTTCAGATAACCAAAATCCTTTTGCCTCGTAATCAAACAACTCCTTTAATTTCAAGTTCATTTTTTTGATCTGTTTTATTCGATCTCCCTCGGGTATCACCGATAAAATCGGATCGTAATAACCACCGGTGAATAGTTCAATCTGTTTTCTATCAATCATTTCCCCTATCAAGTCAATTAATCCAGGGTCTTTTTTTTCTATATACTGAAGTAGTGATCCGGAAAAATGAAGCGTGATTTTGATTTGGGGATATTCAAAAACAGTTTCTAAAAAAGGCCTATAACCATTTTTTAGCGATTTCTCCAAAACAAAATCAAAATTCCCTTCAGGTTGATGATTATGAATGCCAAATATGAACTGTATCTTACGCATAATACTCACCTCTCACAGTTACTTTTTATATTTTATATCATACCCGTTAGGATCTTTTCGAGAAAAATCAATATCAATGGAATCAAATCCCGTTTGTTTCAACATATTCTCCCGCCATTCTTTGTTTAGATAACCTGAAAGGCTCCAATGGAGGTTTAGCTGAATACCCTTAACATCTTTCATGGATTTAGCTTGATCCATTTCCACACTGATCATCTTCAGTATTCTTTTCGGGGAAAAAACAAGCCCTTCTCCATGACAGATAGGGCACTTCTCAAAAAGAAGTTCCTCAATCGGTGGGGAAGTTCTCTTTCGAGTAATTTCCACTAATCCCAGCTTTGTAAAACCCATCACAGCGGTCTTGGCTTTATCCTTCTTTAATTCCTCATTAAGCACTTTAAGAATGGTCATTCGATCGTTTTCCTGCTCCATATCGATAAAGTCCACAATAATAATCCCGCTTAAATTTCTTAGTCTGAGTTGTCGAGCCACCTCTGTTGCCGCTTGAACATTAGTTTCCAAAGCCATATCTCTGGTATTGTTGCTGGAAACATTGCTGCCGGAATTGATATCAATAATCGTAAAAGCCTCTGTTCTGTCAACAACCAGCCAACCTCCACATTCCATTTCAATCTTTCTTGAATAGAGCGCCTCTAATTGACCACTGACATTATAGGTTTCAAAAACATCTTCCTTGCACAAGCGCAATTTCCCTTTAACAGGTTTTTTATCAAAAGATTTAAGAATCTTTTCCAGCTTGGAAAACATTTCCTTGGAATTTGTGACTACTTCATCAACGGTAGAATCGTATTTCTCCCTCATGAGGTATTCCAAAATCTCTGCCTCATCGTGAAGGAGTCTCGGTTTCTTAAACCGTTGGAACTGCTTGTGGATTTCCTCCCATCTTTTCTTCAGGAGAAAATATTCATCTTCCAATACTTCATGATCGACATTCTGCGCAACGGTTCTAATTATTATCCCCGAATCTTTCACAACTTTTGACATTCTGTTGTGCAACCGTTTTCTTTCAAGACTGTCTTCAATCTTTTTTGAGACACCTACACTTCTTGAAAACGGCATGAAAACAAGATATCTTCCAGCTATGCCAATATTGGTTGTTACTTGAGGTCCTTTAGTTCCCATGGGGTCTTTTTTGGCTTGAACGATAATTTTGTTGCCCTTAACCGGAACCTCACTTTTTTTTCTTGCTTCTTTACTTCCCAGGGAATTTCTTAAAAAATCCTTATTTCTCAAAAAGGCATTCTTATTCTTTCCGATATCAACGAAGGATGCGTCTAAACTACTCACGTAGTTTTCCACTTTACCCAGAAAGATATTGCCTGTAATACTTTCGTTATCCATCTCCTCCAGATGTAACTCAACCAGTTGATTCCCTTCCAGAACGGCAATCATAATCTCACCTTGAAACGTTCCCACAAGAATCCTTTTTATCAATGGGTTGGAAATGACTATGTCTTTTCACCTCTCAATTAACTGTAATTTCTCCTTATCTATATTTAAGAAGTCTATTCATTCAGTGTAAAATCTTTATACTACTTTTCTTTATTATATCGTAAAAATTTAAAAAAGTGAAACTAAAAAAAGAGACCCATCAAACGGGCCCCTTTTCCCATTTATTTAAGTTAAACTTCAAATTCGATTAAACCCATTGACTTATTTTGTCTTCTGTAAATGAGATTAATTTCGTCAGTATCAGCGTTTTTAAAAACAAAGAAATTGTGTCCTAACATCTCAATCTGAAGCTTTGCCTCTTCCAGATTCATTGGTCTGAGGAAGAAACGTTTTGTTTTTACAATATCTTCATATTCATCCTCAAATTCATCCTTTTCAGTCTTCATCTCTTCGGATAAAACCTTTGCATTCGCCCTGTGCCTGGCAATTCTCTTATTTTTGTACTTTTCAAGTTTTTTATCCATGGCATCAACGGCAAGGTCCAAAGATGCGTACATATCATTGGTCATTTCGTCTGTTCTTACTATAGCTCCTCTGATGTGAACGGTGAGTTCAGCGCGAAAATCCTTGTTTTCCCTTTCGATTTTAACCTCAGTGTGTACATGATCGCCTTCTGGCATAACTTTTTTAAGCTTTGACACTTTCTTTTCCACATAATCTTTTACAGCATCTGTCGCTGAAAATCCTCTTGTCACTAATTTGTAATCCATCGTATCACCCCTTTGTGGACGTTTAGAAACTAACTGCTATATAGGGGCAATTCTCAGATTGCCCGGTTTTAAAACGATTTATTTGAAATATTGTGTATCAAAAACCCATTTATCCTTAAAGGCCTCTTCAAACGCCGTCAATACTTTTGACGGGTTCATGGAACGCCTTATTCCTACACTGTTGACTGATAATCCGTATACGGGTATCTGATTCAATACCTTCAATACAATACCTTTTCTCGTCATTATAGCTTTATACCTATGACTCACATGACATTTCGTTCCGTCAATCAAAACGATCGTATATCTCAAATCCTTTTCCCCTAATCGTTTTATGATCTTATCAGTTAACACACCTGTTGTATAGATTATATCATTATTCTTGATCTTTTCATCAAGTTCCGTTGAATCAAGCAATGTGCCTGCCATACAAGCTTCTATTTGATCATTTCTAATGATAAACGTTCTAAATTCCGATTTACATTCAGAAATCAACCTCAGCATTTCATCATCGCAGGTACTGTTTTCAAGATTATCGACTAATTCTTTTGTTTTGTCAATGATTTGGTCTAATGTACCTTCAACTTGAACCCCAGTGCAAATAAACACACCATCAACCAAATTGGATGCTCCATGAGACAGTCTATCCAAGGCACCGTCTATAAATACAGTACACTTACCGCATCTTTTGATACTATTACGAATCATGTTTGACACAACTTTCTGATTGCCTGGGTTGATTAACTGAATTTCCGTATTCTGCAATGCACGAGCTAATAACACTTTTGAACCGGAAATCTTCTCATTAAAAGTTTCCACAATTTCTACGGCGGTGGGCGTTTTTAACAATTCTCTGATGGTTAAAAAGCAACCTCCCGCATATACTGTAATATCAGGTTTTTTTGTTTTTTCAAGTACATCTACAGGCTCGCCATCTCTACCAATACTCAAAACAAGAACTGGTAAACCCTTTTCTGCCATGACCTTCAAAAGGTAATTCAAAAGCGTTGTCTTTCCAACATTCTTTTCCATTCCAATAATGGATATAACTTTATGGTCGTTAGAAAGAAAATCAAAAAAAGTTTCTATTGAGAATGTTTCCTTTTCCATTCCCCCGCCCTTCTTAGCCTTACAGCTTCACCGGGTACAAGTTTTTTATTCTTACCTGATAACATACTGGCAAGCCCTTCTTTGCTTTTTCTGTTTTCATCAAGCCACCCATCCGGATCGGCAGATGCACGATAGTCTTTTGGTTCTTCATAGACAAATAATCCACCTTCATAATTTCTGAGAATGACTTTGTTTTCACCATATGAAATCAAATATTGCGGCATCACCGGTATTTTTCCCCCGCCATGAGGCGCATCAATCACATATGTTGGAACGGCAAAACCGGATGTATGCCCCCTCAGATATTCCATGATCTCCAAGCCTTTGGCCACGGTGGTCCGAAAATGAGACAATCCTTGGGAAAGATCACATTGATACATGTAATAGGGTCTTACTCTATTTTTAACCAATTTTTGAACCAGAGATTTCATAATCTCAGGGTGGTCGTTAATTCCCTTGAGTAACACTGATTGATTCCCAAGAGGTATACCGGCTTCCGCAAGTTTATCCAAGGCCTCTATACTTTCTTCCGTGATTTCCACCGGATGGTTAAAATGGGTATTCAACCAAATATTTTTGTGCTTTTTCAGCATAGTGATCAGTTCTTCATCAATTCTTTGTGGTAAAACCACGGGTGTTCTTGAGCCGATTCTGATAATCTCAACAGACGGGATCGCATCAATCTTTTGAATGATCTTTTCTAAATGATCCGTGGGAAGGGTTAAAGGATCCCCGCCTGAAATTAAGACATCTCTTACTTCAGTATGATCTTTTAAATATTCAACGGCTTTGTCCACATATTCAAGAGGCATAGCTTTGTCCGTTTCGCCGGCTTTTCTCCTTCTCGTACAATGGCGGCAATACATGGAACATCTATCCGTCACCAGCAGCAGTACTCTATCCGGATATCTGTGGGTTAAGCCCGGTGTAGGTGAATCCACATCCTCATGGAGTGGGTCAAGCATATCTTCAGGTGCAACTGTTAACTCGTGAACAGACGGAACAGCCTGTAAGCGAATAGGATCATGGGGGTCATCAGGATTAATCAAAGATGCATAATAAGGTGTGATGGCCATTCTGAGAAATTCCAAACTATGTTCTATCGCCCTTTTATCCTCTTCATCCAATTTGATTACCTTGCTCAGTGTATCGACATCCATAATTCGGTTTCTCAGTTGCCATTTCCAATCGTTCCACTCTTCAGATGTGCAATTTCCCCAAATGGAGTTTTTCTGTTTTTCTGTCATTTAACCATCCCCTTCATCATCTTTATTTATCAAATCGTTGGATTTATTTTGAGTGGATTTTTAATTTTTTGTAGACAATTTATTTTTTAATTTTTCTTTCACAACTTCCGGTACCCATGGATCCACCGCGCTACCATGAAAAGCGATCTCTTTGACCAGTGACGAAGAAATAAAAGAATACTTCGTATCCGTCATCAAAAAAAATGTGTCCAGTTCAGTAAACATTTTTTTGTTCGCAGCAGCCATTTGCATCTCATATTCAAAATCAGATACAGCTCTCAACCCACGAACAACTACTTGTATCTTCTTTTCTTTGGCATACTCTACCATTAAACCACTGTGGAAATCAACACTAATATTATCATCTTGTCTAAAAACCTCTTCAATCATTGAACATCTTTCTTGTATATCAAATAGCACTCCCTTTTTAACCCGGTTTTGCATGACTACCACGACCAACCTTCCAAAGGCCTTTGCAGCTCGCCTGGCCACATCAATATGACCGAATGTGATTGGATCAAACGTTCCGGGATACATGGCTTTCAGCATCACATCACCCTTAGATTAGTTCCACAATCTTGTTTGTTATTTGATGTGAAGGCAACTCAAAATCCGAATAACCTTCTTTGACAACTGATTTGGGCATTCCATAAACAACGCAGGTGGTTTCTGCCTCAGCGATGACTTTCCCCTTATAATGTTTGATTTTAAAGCATCCTTTTGTTCCATCTCTTCCCATTCCCGTTAAAACAACACCAATCACATTTTTTTTGTAGATTTCCGCTCCCCTGTCAAATGTAAAATCTGCTGCGGGCCTAACTCCGTTTATTTTCGAACTTTTGTCTAAAAAGACTTTTACATCTGACCCTTCGTTTTTCAAACCCAAATGATAATTACCCGGAGCGATATAAACAACAGAGTTTTTAAGAATGTCTCCCTCCACAGCCTCACGAACCTCTATATCTGAAATCTTGTTTAAACGCATAGCCAAAGATTTGGTAAACCCGGCGGGCATATGTTGAACAACAACCACAGGAGCCGGTAGATTCCCTGGTAATTGAGGGATTACATTATCCAAGGCTTTTGGACCGCCTGTTGATGAGGCAATGAGGACGATTTTCCCGGTAGATGTGAAAGTTCTTTTTACTGGTTTGCGTATGGTTCTCAACTTTCTTAAAAGCGAGACCTTAGACGCATCAACTAGCATGGCACTGTTGATTTTGGAAACTAAATCGCCACCCATCTTTCGAAAATTTGTTGAGATAGAACCTGATGGTTTTGTTAAAAAATCAACCGCACCATTTTCCAAAGCTTCTATCGTTATTTCAGCACCTTCTTCTGTCAAACTGCTGACCATGATCACCCTGGTGGGCATTTTTTTCGTGATAATTTTCATGGCTTCCAAGCCGTTTAGTTTTGGCATTTCCACATCCATTGTGATCACATCAGGATTTAGCTGTGTGGCTTTTTCCACAGCTTCCATACCATCCCTGGCCTGACCTACAACTACCAAGCCTTTTTGAGAATCAAGAATATCTTTGATAACCATTCTCATAAAAGCCGAGTCATCGCATATTAGCACGCGGGTTTCTTTCGTCATTACCTCACCTCTTTCTGTTTCAATCTATCAGTCAAAAAGACTTATTCAAAATTAATTGGCGTGTATTTTTTCTCCTCTTTTAGGGTATAACATTTATCACACAGTTTATAACCGTATTCCAACGCCTCAAGATTGACATCAACAAATTTCTCAGGTACCTCTTCACTGATTGTTTTTTTTAATGCATCAAGGTTAACAATACCGGTTGCCTTCTGAAGGATGCCAAGTCCCATAACATTTGCCAATACCGCCATACCAAATTTTTCAATACAAATCTCGGTAACAGGATAAACCAGAATTTTCTTTGTAATCCTTCGAATATTAACATGGATTTGTTTCACAAATGTACTATCGCAAATCAGCACACCATTAGGTTTTAAAAGATGGAAAAATGAGTTAAGAGGTTTTTGGTCCATCATATACAATACGTTGAAGTTATAAGCAATGGGGAAATCGATGGGATCATCACAAAACAAAACATCGCTATAGGCTACACCACCACGAACCTGGGCCCCATAATGCTGGGTTTGTATAACCCATTTTTTGTCAGTTGTCAAAGCATTAGCCAAAATCAAACCCATCTTGATGTTTCCTTGTCCACCAAGCCCACCAATTCTTATAGTAAACGGATTTCTTTCTATAGGTATCATTCAATCACCATCCAAATTATGCCATTGAGGAGGCAAGTTTTTCTTTCGCCTTGTCCAAAATCTCATCGTATTTTTCAACGTATCCTCTTTTACTCTTATTGACAAACTCTCCAATAATTATTTTATCAGGAAGCTTTTCAACAGCCTTTTCCAATAAGGCATTAACGTTGAATCCATCGCAGTTAACATCAGGCTCCATTTCTTTTATTGCAGAAAGTGCTTTGGCAAGGGTTATCCCATTTTCCTTGAAATAATTAATCATTTGAGGGGCCGTACCAATTTTGTTGTATCGGCCATAGTATGTGGGACATTGAGTAATCGTTTCAACCAACGAAAAACCTTTGTTGGTGATTGCCTTTTTAATGTAATTCTGTAAAGCGACAAAATGATACGTAGTACTTCTGGCTACATAGGTAGCTCCTGATGTTATCGCCAGCCTTGAAAGATCAAAAGGTTCCTCAATATTGCCATATGGAGAAGTAGTAGCGTATGAGTGTTCAGGAGTAGTTGGTGAATATTGTCCACCTGTCATACCGTATATGTTGTTGTTAAAACATATCACACTGATGTCCATATTGCGTCTTGCTGCATGGATAAAGTGATTCCCTCCAATTGCGCCGGCATCTCCGTCACCGGTCATGACCAGCACAGTCATCTCGGGGCGCGAAAGTTTAATACCTGTTGCAAACGCGATGGCCCTTCCGTGAAGAGTGTGCATGGTATTATAATTCAAATACCCCGTAGCCCTCGAAGAACAACCAATTCCGGATACTACGGCTATTTTTGATGGATCCAATTCCAATTCTTCTATTGCTCCAACAGTTGCCTTAAGTATGGTTCCATTTCCACATCCTGGACACCAAACATGTGGCAACCTGTCAATTCTCATGTGTTTCAAATACTTTTCAACAGACATTTTATTCCTCCCAGCTTCTTAAGCTTTACATGTTAATCTGTTCCACAAAATAATTTTCAAAAACCCCTAAACTTTATACTGATAGCCCAACTCAAAGGCCTTTAAGTTAATATCAACAAATTTGGGTTTAATCAGATTTTTCATCTCTTTTTTCCAGTCTATGGTTTCCAATCCCGCTTGTTTGACCAAAACGCCCAACATTATGATGTTCATCACACGAATGCTATCCAATTCGATTGCCATTTTGGTTGCAGGGATAACAAGGGCTGAAGACTTTTCTGAAAGTGCTTCTAAAACGCCTTCAGGATAAGATTCTTTGCCTGCGAGTATGGGCGCTGATTCTATTTCATGATCGTTTACAATCAACTTTCCGGATTTGGACAGAAATTCTAACCATCTCATGGCTTCCATTTTTTCAAATGCGATGAGGATGTTTGCCTCTCCTCTGCCAATAATGGGTGAGTTCACCCGTTCTCCGAATCGAACCTGGGTTGAAACAGAACCACCTCTTTGAGCCATCCCGTGAATTTCCGACATCTTAACATCATATCCTGCATTTAACAAACCAGTTGAAAGGATCTTGGATGTTAAAATGGTACCTTGGCCGCCAACGCCCACCAGCAAGATGTTTTTACATGTATTCATCAAGCATCACCCGCCCTTTCGATGGCATCAAACGGACACACTTGAGCACATACTGAACACCCAACGCAGGTGTTGGGGTCGATAAATGAGCCGGTCTGGGGGTCAAAGGAAATGGAAGGACACCCCACCTTTAAACACATGCGGCATTTCCTGCATTTATCCGTATCTACCTTGTAAACCCATTGGGCAACGGGATATTCTTTTTTCTCTTCTTCGTGTAACTTTTTCAGGGCACAGGGCCATTTAGTAATAATCACCGATGGGCCTTCAAAGATTGACGCAGCGTTCAAGGCCTCCCGCACCTCTTTCAGGTTATTGGGATTCACCTGACGGACATCTTCAATGCCGATTGACAGGACAAGGGGCTCAATTTCGATAATGGGTGCTTTTTTACCCTTTAACGTGTATCCCGTTCCGGGATTCTCCTGATGACCCGTCATACCGGTTACACGGTTATCCAAGATGATAATCGTACAATTGCTTTGGTTATAAACAATATCAATTAAGCTGGTAATACCTGAATGGAAAAAGGTTGAATCACCAACAACTCCAAATACTTTTCTGTTGTCATTTGTTTGCTCAAATACCTTTGCAAACCCATGAGCTGCACTAACCCCTGCTCCCATACAGATGACGCTATCCATTGCGTTCAAGGGGTCGGCAGAACCCAATGTGTAACATCCAATATCTCCAGTAATCACAGCATCTTTTCGTTTACTCAATTCAAAAAACAAACCCCTATGCGGACATCCAGAACACAATGTGGGGGGTCTTCCCTTTACAAGGTCTTTGTCTTGCTGAACATAATCAGGTCGCTCTGACAACAATGAAGAAGCAATAATTTCCGGATTCAGTTCACCTGTTATGGGAATCTTTTCCTTTCCCAAAATTGAAATTCCCAATGCCTTGATTTGAGTCTCCAAATAGGGATCGTTTTCCTCTACCACATACAGGGTTTCGTAAGTGGCTGCAAAATCTTTGATCTTTTGTTTCGGAATCGGGTAGGTAAAGCCAAGTTTCAGGTATGAAGCCTGTTCTCCGAAAACCTCTTTGGCATATTCAAAAGAGATTCCCGAAGTAATCACACCTATTTTGGCATCTTTGTTAATTAAAGTAAAATTCAAATCGGTCTCATTGGAAAACTCCTCCAAACGTTGAAGCTTTTCTTCCAATTCCACATGATGACGCCTGCACGCTGCCGGTGTTGCCACAAACTTTGGAATATTCCTTTCATACTTCTTTATCCCCACTTCTGTTCTTTCACCCAAAGCCACCACACTCTTGGAATGACAAACTCTGGTGGTCATCCTAAAGATGATTGGAACATCGTACTTTTCGCTAATTTCATATGCTTTACCAATCATATCCTTACACTCTTGACTGTTTGAGGGCTCTAACATGGGTATCTTGGCATGGAGGGCAACATATCGGTTATCCTGTTCGTTCTGTGATGAGTGAAGCCCAGGATCATCTGCAGTCACATAGACGCAACCTCCGTTCACTCCCAGATAGGCATGGGTATATATGGGATCGGATGCCACATTCATACCAACGTGCTTCATAGCGGATAATGCTCTGGCGCCGGCCATAGACGCACCAACCACAACCTCCGCTGCCACTTTTTCATTGGGAGCCCATTCAGAATAAATTTCATCGTATTGCGCCAAATTTTCAAAGATCTCAGTACTTGGTGTTCCAGGATAAGCAGAGCCGATGGTTACTCCGGCTTCATAAGCGCCTCTTGCAACGGCTTCGTTTCCGGTTAATAATTTGTTCATTTACATCCCCCTTTTTTCTATATAACGATATATTTAATCGCACTGGCAATTACTGCTACAAAAACAATGTAACGGATAAATCCAGCTCCTTTTTTTATGGCCGTATGTGCCCCTATATAGGCACCAAGAGCACCACCCAAACCCAGAACAACACCTGCCAGATAGTCCACTTTCCCGTTTAAGGCAAAGATAATCAATGAAAAAACCGTATAACAAAGGATGATAAAAACCTTTGCGGCATTTGTTTTGACCAAATCAAACCCTTCCAACAATACTAATGCACTCATAAGGAAAAAACCCACTCCGGCTTGTAGAAAGCCGCCGTAGATTCCAATCACAAAAAATACCAAGGTGGACAACCAGGTTCTTCTTTTAACCTTTCTTTCCTTTGTCCATAAATTTGGTTTAAATATAATCAATACACTTAAACCAAGAAAAATATAACCAACGATATTCTTAAGCAGGCTTTCATCTATATCAACTGCGATAAAGGCACCCAGAATGGCGCCAATTGTAGTGGGGATCATCAAGAATATTGCACGTTTTAAATGTAACGTACCGCTTTTGTGAAATTTCAACGTTCCCATGGTGTTGGTAAATAGAACACCGATTCTGTTGGTCCCATTGGCAACCGATAAATCCATTCCCAGCAATGAAAGAGCTGGCAGCGTCAACATCGAGCCTCCACCCGCCAAAACATTTACAAAACCGGAAATGGCACCGGCGAGAAATATCCAAACATAATTGAGCAATAGGATCATTCCTTTATCAATTTTTAGCCTCTACTGGATTATAACAAAACTCTGTAAAAAAACCATAAGTATTGTCTTAATTTAATAAGACCATTTAACCCTGTTAACAGCACCATCTATATTTTCACAAAATTCCTCATTTTTCTTCGTGATATAATCGAAAAACCGTTATCAAAAAGGTATTTTACATGAACAGACTTTCAAGGAGGCCTAAAGGTATGAAACCGTCATTTACAATAACCATACATCAAACAAACCCCTTTCCAGGTGACTTTAAAAGAAATCTGGAAAAAGCCCTTCAAGGAGTTAATGAAGCCATAAAAGCAAAGAGTAACTTACTCATTTTCCCGGCTCAAAGCCTAACTGGGATGGAATACAACTTGCTATTCAAAAGAGAACATTTCCTAAAAGAAGCCAAAAATTGTTTGGATTTGTTGATTAATCATTTGAAGGATTCCCTTTTAAAGGTATTAATTACTTGCCCTATTAAAGTGGAGGATAGTGAAGAGACAGTTTTTTTACTATCCAAAAATGGTGCGTTTGATTTAAACCATAGTCAAGATAAAATCATTGAGATTGACGGTCAACGCATTTTAATATTTCAGGATGAAAGAGAAGACCACTTTCAGATAAATAATATTGATTCCACACCAAATACATTACTAGTCCACCTCAATACAAGGCCTTTTTATAGAGGGATACAGCTTGAAAGAGAAAAGACTGGTGCGTTTATTTCAAAGCGGACAGGTAACAACTTTTTGGAAGTAAATCGAGGGGGCACAACTGATCATTTGGTTTATTACGGCGGAAGTTTTTTAACAAATCCTTCCGGGAAAATCACAATGCGTGCAAAATCTTTCAATGAAGATGTCATAACTTTTGAGTTGAACGCCAAAAAGGAAAACGCTCCTGTTTACGGACTACCCGATGATATGAACTCTCTTTTTGAAGCCATCACACAGTCAATAAAAGACTATATCAACAAAAACGGTTTTAAAAAAGTTCTAATCGGCTTAAGCGGCGGATTGGATTCCGCTTTGGTTACCACGTTAGCGGTTGAAGCCTTGGGAAGAGAAAACGTCTTTTGCCTTTTAATGCCTTCTCAGTTTAGCTCTCAAGGCAGTTTAGATGATTCCCAAAAGTTGGCAAAAAATCTTGGAATTAAAACCGCACAAATCCCCATAACATCAGTTTATCAAGCTGTAAGCAACGCCATGTCAAATTTTTTTGGCGAAAGAACATTTAACACTACGGATGAAAACATACAAGCACGAATCAGATGTGTTTATCTAATGGCCACTTCCAACGAATACGGTTATGTTGTTCTAAACACTGGAAACAAAAGTGAAACAGCCACCGGATACTCCACACTTTATGGCGATACAATCGGCGGATATGCCCCAATCAGCGATCTGTATAAAACCGACTGTTATAAATTGGCAGCGTTTATCAACATGCGAAAAGGATATGCTCACATTCCTACAGAGATACTGAAAAAGGCCCCTTCTGCTGAATTAGCTCCGGGGCAAACCGATCAGGATTCACTACCACCGTATGAAGTCCTTGATGGCATATTAGCGTGCATTCTGGAGCAAAATCTATCGGTTCAAGAAATTGTTGATCAGGGTTATCCAGAAGAAACGGTAAAGAAAACTGCTCAATTATTGAGAATCAACGAATATAAAAGACGCCAGGAACCTATGGGTCCCCGTTTATCAAAGAGTTCTTTTGTACATGATTTGAATTTGCCCGTTACAAATGGTTTTAGGGGATAAAGACCAAAAATCCCTCACATAAAAATAAAACTAATAATCAAAGGCACTAAAAGAGATAAAATCACACCCTGGCCGAAGGCGATTAGGGTGTTTTTTCTTGAGGTGGTTTTTGAAATCAATCCCAGCAGAACATCCATTGCGGTGGCACCGGCTGTAGAAACGGCCGCTCGTTGGTTGATTTTTGCCAAAAAGGGTAAGAGAATGATTGAAAGGAGCTCTCTGAATACATTTGATAAAAAAGAAACCGTTCCCAACAGGGGGGAATACAATTGGCTGATCATGATGCCTGAAAGGGAATACCATCCAAAACCCGCTGATGCACCGATTGTTTCTTTGATGTTGTAAGGCAGAAAAAACGAGGCGATCAATACGAACAAAAAGGTTCCGATGATGGTTAAAACAGATTGGCCAATGATATGTTTGATATTCACCTTTATCTTACTTAAGATGTTTTCCTCACGGCCAATATCCACACCAACAAGAAAAACAAGAACCATCAAAACACCGGTAATCACATCCGAATGAACCACAAAACCTGAGAGATTGCCAAACAGAATCCCTGCCGCCAAAGCGGCAATCATAATGAGGATATCAATCATCGGGTTCACCTTTTTTTATTTTAACAAGTTTAAGGAAGAAAAGTGTTACAAAAAAACTACCTGCAACGGCAAAAAGAGCGATTAAAAAGGCATTGAGACCAATTGAATCGAGATTGGACATAATCTCCTGGGATTGGCCAATCTCAGTACCCATAGAAAAGAGTAATAATAAAGTAATTAAGGGAATAATCTTGAACTTGCTTAAAAATCTCAATCGTTTTTTTAAACCTAAAAGGAGCCCCGTTATAAAGGCAACCAGTATTAGAAAAAGCATCAACAACGGCAAATCACCTGCACTAACTATTCATGGAATGGCTAAGTTCATCTTTCAGTTGAGCGATTTTTTCCATTTCAGAAGATAGAGAATGAATCTGTTTTTTCAACTCATCAGTGGAAGCAAAAAGTTCTTGCGTTGAAGAGGCGTTCTCTTCGGAAATGGCGGCTATTCTCACAACTAATTCCAGGGTTTTTTTGATCTCCTCAGCTACATCACTGATCTCGTTTTGTTCTTTCTGAAGCTCATCATAAATTTGTTGAAAAACTTCTTCCATTTTTTGAAAATGTTCTTTGAATACCTGCGTGTGTTTTTCCCCATCTTCTATGGTTGAACTGAGTTCTTCAGATTTTTCAATAAAATGATCAGATTTTTCCTGATTTTCCATAGATAGGTTCAAAGCTTCATTATCCCATTTCGTTAATAAAAATAAAACAAGAAATC
The DNA here is from genome assembly GCA_034659095.1 of Thermotogota bacterium. GTDB lineage: Bacteria > Thermotogota > Thermotogae > MWEM01 > MWEM01 > JASUTC01. The sequence continues at coordinate 35,121 of JAYEGQ010000174.1, read as the reverse complement.
CTATGGAATCCATCATCCCCAGTTTTACTATCAAATCAGATAAAGAAGCTTCAGAACCAAGTAATCCAGTAGGATTAAAAATATAGGCAACAACGATGGAACCATTGACGATGATGCCGGTTACTGTTAATAATTTAGTATTAAAATAGAGAGCGGCTAATGTGAAAGAACCAATATATATGAGAAACATGTGGGGTATCCCCCCGAGAATAATTGAGAGAGCAAGACTGACATAAAATGGGGTAATCGACATCAATAACCCCTTCATAAAAAAAGGCATGTTAAAATAATACACAAAAAGCGCAACAGCTGAGGCTGAACCTGTTGCCATTAAAACACTAAGAGCTATCTGAAGATCGCTGGTTAAAAACCTTTGAACAGTGAGTATTGCGGCAATAACCAAAAGTAAAAGCAAGTTTGTTTTCAGGACACGCTTTTGATTCATAGAACTCACTCCTTTGACATTTTATTTATTTTCAGTAAGTATTAAGGAATTTTAACATACGGAGAAATATATACCTAACCAATTGAGTATAGCATTTAACCATCAAGGAGGTCAACCATGAAATCATACAAAAAAGAATTGTGGTTCAACACCACAAAAAGAAGGGAATTTATCAACATCACACCTCAAGTCCGAGAGTGTCTTCAAGAAAGCGGCATTCAAGAGGGGCTTTTGTTGTGTAATGCCATGCATATCACCGCCAGTGTGTTTATCAACGATGATGAAAGTGGTCTGCATGCGGATTACGAAAAATGGCTGGAACGACTTGCACCGGAAAAACCCCACAGCCAATATCAGCATAATGGATTTGAAGACAACGCAGATGCCCACATGAAAAGACAAGTGATGGGCCGAGAAGTCGTTGTAGCCATTACAGATGGTCAGTTGGACTTTGGACCGTGGGAGCAGATCTTTTACGGTGAATTTGACGGAAAAAGGAGAAAACGTGTTTTAGTCAAGATCATAGGCGAATGAGCTCAAGTGAGAAGATTAGGACCGGGAGATTCTTTTTCCTTTTACTCAAAAAGAAAAGTGCCTGAGCAGGTCATAATGAGAGATGGTGAAATAAGCAGCATTAATGAGCTAATGACGAATAACATGCGATAGCTTGACATAGGTTTCAAAATATGGTAATATTTTCTTTGAAGGTCAACATAGAGGCTCAATTTTGAGTTTTGAAATTTGTGTTCGACCATCCCCCGTAGCAAGGGCTGTCAACGGATATTGACAGCCCCTTTTTATGCGTTAACTCATCATTATTTTCTTGATTTCAACAAATCCATTAAATGCCGCTGTTCTTATCCAAAACAATATTCACGCGTTTTGAAAACCCTTTGTCATCTAAAAAAACACCCAATTTTTGTGCCAGTTCTCCATGTGGCCAAAAATCCGCCAACAATTTCAGCTTTTTTAGTCCCATGCTGTCAGCCCATGCTTTTTTGGATTGACTGGAATCGATACTGATACCAAAAGGCACCACATCTAATGTTTCAAATTCATTATGAAGTTCATCAATGACCTTCATTTGATCCCTGCATACCGGTGTCCAAGCTAATGGAGAAAGGACAGCAATATCTTTTTGCCTTTCAGTCCAGCCGTATCAATACTGTTACCATCCTGATCCGTTAAAACGAAATCTTCAAATTGTTCTCCTATATTTATCAAATGTTCGGGAAGAAGACTCCTGCTTCTTTAAGTAGGGGTAGTTCACAATATCCGTTCTCATAAAGTCATCTCCCTATAAATTTTGTTTGTATATAACAGGCGTATACATGACTAACAGTATCCACAATTAAATCACGAGAGATGCATTGGCTGCAAGTTCCAAGGAATCAAAATCTCCTTTTTCGAATCGACCCCAAGCCGCTGATGCGATCATTGCGGCATTATCGGTGCAGAACTCCAAAGAAGGGAAATATACTTGATAACCCCACGAAGTCGCTTTTTGATTCGCTTTCTCCCTTAATCGTTCGTTAGCTGCAACACCACCGGCAAAAATGACTTTTTTTGTTCCCATCTTTCTGGCTACCCGGAATGACTTATCAACCAAACTGTCCACAATGGCTTCCTGATAACTTGCAGCAACATCAGCTACGGAATCTTGAGGATGTTTTCGCATATGATACAAAAGAGATGTCTTCAACCCACTAAAGGAGAAATCAAAATTATTCCTTTCCCTTAATGCCCTGGGAAAGTCAACGGCCTTTGGATTTCCGCCTTTTGCTACTTTCTGAACCAACGGACCACCCGGATATCCTAAATCCAATATCCTTGCCCCTTTGTCAAAAGCCTCTCCCGCTGCATCATCCAATGTGTTTCCCACACGAATAAAATGATCATGATGCTCAACATAGATCAGCTGAGTATGGCCTCCTGAACATAAGAGAACCATAAAAGGCGGTTGAAGATCTTTATAGATCAAATAATTGGCGTAAATATGCCCCTTCAGATGATTTACCCCGATAAAGGGTACTCCCAACGTAAAAGCAACTGCTTTTGCAGCTGATACGCCAACCAACAGAGCCCCAATCAGGCCCGGACCGATTGTTGCCGCTACTGCATCAATATCCGAAAAGTTGCATCCGGCTTCTTCAAGTGCCTGATCGATCATGGGATTGATTGCCTCCAGGTGCTTTCTTGAGGCTATTTCTGGAACAACACCACCAAATTTATTGTGAATCGCAACTTGTGAAGATAATAAATTGGCCAGTATTTCCCTGCCTTCACTGATGATACAAACGCCCGTATCATCACAGGAGGATTCAATGGCCATCAAAATTCTTTTTCCGTTTTTCACTTGCTTTTCCTACCTCGTTCCAAAAATAGCGGAGCCTATTCTCAGAATAGTGGCCCCTTCTTCTATCGCTATTTTGTAGTCATTGGTCATTCCCATCGATAATTCAACGATTTGAGGATATTGTTGTTGAACATCGTCACGCAACAACCTCAAACCGCTGAAAGTTTCTCTGATAACCAGTTCATCATCTGTGAATGGTGCCATGGTCATGAACCCCCTCACACGAATATTATTGTGTTTTTGAAGCATTTCAATAAAATCTTTTGTTTTATCCGGCTTTAAGCCATGCTTGCTTTCCTCACCGGAAACGTTCACTTCAATTAGAATATCCTGAACTTGTCCCTCATTGGCAGCTCGTTTATCAATTTCCTTCGCGATCTTTTCACTTTCCACCGAATGGATGAGTTTTGTTTTTCCTGCCACGTATTTGACTTTGTTTTTTTGTAGTGGCCCGATAAAATGCCATTCGATATCTTTTCCTTCCAACAACTCCATCTTATCCCTAATCTCCTGGGCTTTATTTTCTCCAAAGATGTTGTGACCGGCTTCAATGATCTCTTTGATATCTGAAACAGGAAAAGTTTTACTCACAGCAACCAGTTTTATTTCATCTACATTTCTTCCACAAGCTTTGGAAATAGCATCGATTTTACTAATCAGTTCGTTAAAATTCTTTTGAATTGCCGTCATCCCATCACCCCCAATAAAAAACAGCATCGGTTTTCACCGATGCCATTATAACCCTTTTTTTGTTGATATGAAAATTTATATTTCGTTCAACGCCCAAAGATCGTGAACATTGCAGTATTCTCGCGCCTGGATTACTTTTCCTACATCTTCAAATGTGGCGATGGGATCTTCACCGGGAGCCAAATGTTTTCTGAATACTCCACGATCTGTAATCAATTCAATCCATTCAATATAATGCTTTTCCTGCATAGGATGAAGCGTGGAACCAACCGTCACTTTGTAACCTCCATCCACTTTCTCTACTACAGGAACGTGTTTTTCATTTGCCTGATCTGCAGTCTGTTCTTCCATCGACTTCATAGGTTCACCACAACACACCAATGCTTCTTGTCCTTCATGAAGGATTTCAACTATATTACCGCAGATATCGCATTTGTACACTTGTTTCTTTTTAGTCATCTCATCTTCCTCCTTTATAAAAGGTTTAAAGCTTTGTGTTTGTCAAGAATTTTGTCCGCCAATTCTCTGACCTTTTCCAAATCCTCTTCTTTGGGGTGGCCTTTATAATCGATTGTCTCAAGCCATTCAGCCTGAAGCGTTCCTAAAAGAGACTTCAACGTCTTTGTCGCTTGGGAAGCCCAACCAAAAGAGGTAATGATTGAGATAATCTTTGTCTTAGGCCTTAACGCATTAACCATGGCAGCTGTATATAACATTTGAGGATGCGGGCCCATGAGAACCGTTGATCCTGCCAATACGATCGTTGCAGCATCTACCAACTCAGTTGTAAGTTTCCCAAGATCCGCCTTCGTCATGTTAATGGGCAGCACTTCAATTCCCCTGTTGGTCAATTCATCTGTGAGAAATTCAACTGTTTTCAAGGTGCTTCCGTGCATGGACACATAAGGTATTAACACAAGGTTTTTAACATCGTCCGATACCCAATCCCGATAATGTTTGATAATAAATTCCGGATTTTTATAGACTGGACCATGAACGGTACAAACCATCTCTATTTCGTAATCCTCAAGGCGTTTTAGATGCTTTTTAATCATTGGCCTGAAAGGCATCATGATCTCTGCAAAATATCGCTTGGCAGCCAAATAAGTTTGGGAATCATCGTTGGAGAATGTGTTGCTTACAGCCAGATGTGAACCAAGAAAGTCTCCGGAGAATAAAACCTTATCTTCTCTCAAATAGGTAAACATGGTTTCGGGCCAATGAACCCATGGAGCAATGATGAACTCCAAGGTTTTGTTTCCTAAAGACAGTGTATCACCATCTGAAACCACATCAAAGGCTTCTTCTTCCAGTGGTAGCAAATCCATCAAAAAGCCCTTGCATTTTTCATTTGTTACTATTCTGGCATTCGGGAATAATTCATGCACTTTTGGGATCAAGCCCGAATGATCTTGTTCAGCGTGATTTGAAATAATGTAGTCAATGTTTTTTGGATCAAGCTCTTTTAGATTCCTTAAAAATTCTTCTTCCTTTTCCGGTTCAATCGCATCGATCAGGGCTGTTTTTTCACTTCCGAAAACAACAAAGGCATTATATGAAGTTCCTTCCGGTAAGGGTATTAATTCATCAAACAATTCACGATCCCAATCTATAGCTCCGACATTGTATATATTTTCTTTAATCTTTCTGATAGCCAATTAATTCATCCCCTCTTTATTGAATTTCGAAGGCGTCTTTACCGGCACCACATAATGGACATACCCAATCTTCAGGTACATCTTCCCATTTTGTGCCGGGTTCTACACCGTTATCCAAGTCTCCTGCTGCAGGATCGTAAACATAACCACAAACTGTGCAAACATACTTATCCATTTTTTTACCTCCATTTTTAATGATAATCTATTATACAATATAACCCGAAAATTCCAAGGAATGGTTAAAATAACTTTATTATACAAATGCAATACATAAGACGCCAAAAAATGGTGTATAATTCCAGTAAGAGAACAAATTTCAGATGATTCAGGAGGAAATTATGGCAATAATAGCAATTGATGCAATGGGGGGGGACCACGCCCCACAGGCAATTATTAAGGGTGTAGAAGAAGCAAAATCCAAAAACATTATCAAATCGGGTATCATTTTGGTTGGTAAAAAAGATCAAATAGAAAAGTACTCAACCCAATTAGATCAGTTGGAAGACGTTACCATATACGATGCGCCAGGCACTTTTAAAATGGATGAAAAACCTTCTCACATATTAAGGCGGCGTGAAACTTCACTTTATATGGCTGCAGATTTGATTAAAACAGGCAAAGCCGATGCTTTAATCAGTGCTGGAAACACCGGGGCTTTATTAGCAGTTTCCACATTTGTCATCGGGAGAATCAAAGGCATATCACGACCTGCTATCGCTTCGCCAATTCCAAACAAAAAGGGGTATACAATTTTATTGGACAGTGGGGCAAACTTGGAATCTAAAATTGAAAACTATCTATCTTTTGCCCGGATGGGGCTGGCCCTTCAAAGAATCAACGGAATTGATAAACCGAAGGTTGGATTATTAAATGTGGGTAGCGAAGAAGATAAAGGAACTGATCAAATTAAAGAAGCATATAAGTTAATGAAAGAGGAATTAAATCATAACTTTATTGGCTTTGTCGAGGGAAGAGATATAGCATCAGGTACGGTTGACGTTGTAGTCACAGACGGCTGGTCAGGCAATATAGCATTAAAATCAATGGAAGGCATCGGTAATTTTATCTCTTCACTATTAAAATCATCCATCAATGCCCGAAGCATCATGGTAAAATTAGGTGCATTGTTAATGAAACCGGTATTCGCAGATTTAAAATTCAAGACGGATTCCAGAAACACGGGTGGCGGATATATCTTAGGAGTAAACGCACCTTCGATTAAAGCACATGGTAACTCTGATTCAATAGCAATAATCAATGCCTTGAAGGTCGCAGAAAAAGGTATTGATAACGAGATCGTACAGAAAATTCAACATTCAATGGATTAAGGGTGAAATATAATGAAAAACATACCATTAGCCTCTCCCGATGTGGGTAATGAAGAAAAAAGGGCAGTGATGGAAGTTCTTGATTCTTCTATTCTCAGCATTGGACCCAAAGTAGAAGAATTTGAAACAATGATAGCCAACTATTCCCAGCGAAAATATGCAGTTGCTGTTAACAGCGGAACAAGTGCCCTGGATTTAATCGGCAGATCTTTGGGAATCGGTCCGGGAGATAAATACATCACCACATCCTTTTCCTTTATCACCACGGCAAACATCCTTCTTTATGTAGGAGCAACTCCTGTTTTTGCAGACATTGAAAAAGACACATTTAACATCGACCCAAAAAGTATTGAGGAACTTGTAAAAGCTGACCCCGAGATTAAGGGAATCATTACCGTTGATGTTTTTGGTCATCCTTGCGCTTGGGATGAGATTAGTGTTATTGCCAACAAATACAATTTAACGATTATAGAAGATTCTTGTGAAGCTCTGGGAAGTGAATATAAAGGCAAACGTTGCGGAAGTTACGGCGAAGCCGGTGCGTTTGCCTTTTATCCCAATAAACAAATTACAACCGGTGAAGGTGGTGTGATTGTAACCGATAACGAAGATATCTACATTAAAAGTCGGTCCATGAGAAATCAAGGTCGTGGAGAAGGAGGCAGCTGGTTGGATCACGTTCGCTTGGGATTTAATTTCAGGTTGAATGAAATCAGCTCAGTTTTGGGGATTGAGCAACTAAAAAAAATCGATCTATTTATTGAAAAAAGAAAGCGCGTTGCGGATACATACCGAAAACTCCTATCAAAGATAGACGGGATCATCCCCCCGGTGGTAAAGGATTATGTGACACAGATGAGCTGGTTTGTCTATGTCATCACCGTGGATAAACATATTCCACGGGACACGGTTTTAAAACGTTTAAGGGAAAGGGGCATCGGATGCAGAAATTATTTTTCTCCCATCCACCTTCAACCATTTTATAAAAGGCAATTTGGCTTCAAAAGCGGATTTTTACCGGTTACTGAAGATATTGGTGAGAGAAGTATAGCCATCCCCTTTTACAACAATTTAACAGAAGCGGATCAGATTTATATTGCTGAATCCTTAGAACAAATTATCGAATCCCTATGAAAAAGAAAACAAGAGTAGGCTTAACCATTTTATCTGCAGGTCTCATGACGTTTTCCATGCCGGGTATGTTTGTCTCGATACCCGTTTGGTTTTCTTTTGCCATTCTTTTGATTTGTTTAGAAAGTTTACGACCTGGACGGGGATTTTTGGTAGGTTACATTTTTGGTTATTTTTATTACTCCATTGCCTTTTGGTGGTTATTACCCGCCTTTATCAGGGAAATACCGAAAACCTTTAACACATTCAGCTCGTTAATGGGATTTTTGGTATACATTATTGCCGGACTTTTTGTGGGGCTCTATTTTGGTTTTTTCGGTTTTGTTTTTTCATGGTTTTCCAGAAAATTCAAACACCATCCCTTTTTGCTTGTATTTAGCACTTTGTCTCTATTGCTTTTTACAGAATATTTGAGAAGTTTACCGCCATTAAAGTTCATCGGCTTCAGATTTACCGACGCGCTGTTTGATATGTCAGGAATTCTCCAACTGGCAAGCATAGGGGGAACAGAAATATTATTGATCTTGATTGGAATAGCTAATCTGTTGATTTTTATGACATGGCGTAAAAAGGGTTTTTCAAGGCATTTTTTGATTTTATCCGCTCTTATCATTTTCTCTATTTATGCATTTGATCAAATCATCACTTCTTTTTTACCGCCCATTTATTCAGAGAAATCACAATCAAAAGAATTAGCAGGGGTTCAGACCATGGTAACTCCTTTGGATAAATACTACGCATCGGAAAACGAACTCATTGAGGATATTCGAGCACTGGTTAACGAAGTTGAAAAGACAAACGAAGATACGGATTTGTTCATCCTTCCGGAAACTTATTTTCTCTATGATGTCAACAATTACCCAAATACAGTGGATATGCTTGAACAAACCGCAAAAGAAAGTTCTATGACTATTGTCGTCCCACATGTCTATGAAAATGGTGATGGTTATTATAACGCCGTTCAAATAGTATATCCCAACAAAGGATTAACAGAAGCCTTCTACGGAAAGATTGAATTGAATCCATTCACAGAGTATTTGCCCTTTGAAAATTTACTCAAAGCCTTTTCTTTTCTCAAATTCCGGAATTATTTAAACAAAGGAGAAATCTATACAAATTTTAATATAGATGGTATAAATGCGGCTTTTCCAATCTGTTTTGAATCTTTTTTCCCGAATGTTTTTATCGATTTGAAGAAAAATGATGCAGACTTTTTTTGCGTCATTACAAACGATGGCTATTTCACACACAAAACTGCGCTTATTCAGCACTTTAAGCAGCTTCAAATCAGGGCCGTAGAAACAAACAGTTGGATATGTCATGTTTCAAACAACGGAATAACGGGCTTGGTTGATCCCTATGGAAGGATTATTCAACAGTCTCAACCATTCGTAAGAAACATCACTTATATGGATGTGCCAGTGGAGAAAAGAAATAACACCATATACATGTGTATTTATAATTATTTGTATCTGTTTATTTTATTACTTTTCGTAGTATTTTTAATAGTTGCTTTTGTGATAAAATAAGTCGACAATCATTTTCGGAGGTGTTTCAGTGTCTAAGAACAACAAAAGGATTGATTTCAAAGGAATTGAACAGGGATCGTTTTTAAAAACAATAGAATCATTCTTTTTATATTTTACGTTTATTTTCATCGCCATGTTTGCTCATCCAAAAATAACCTATGAATTTTCAACTTCAAAATATCTCTTTTTGATTATCTTCTTTACCATTTCCATGACCTTGTTTCTATTCAGAAAATTCAAAAAGAGGGAACAACGGTTGTACTTTTCTTGGGCACATTTCGGATGGTTTTTATTTGGTATCGCTGCAGTAGTATCTACATTCACGGTTTTAAGAGAAAACCCCCTTTATTTCCCATTTTCATTTGAAATTGGAATCTACGCATTTCTAACATTCTTTATGGTCTTGTATTTTTCCAACTTTCTGGAAACGAAGAGAGATATTACCTATTTTTTACTCTTTGTGATGATTTCTGGAACGATGGTTTCCATTGAAGCCCTAATGAACTACTATACGGGACAGTCTTTCTTCCTGGGCTCTTACGGAAGTGGTGGGAAGATGTCCATAAAGGCAACCATTGGAAACCCCAATTTTGTTTCCGACTTTTTGGCCACTCTGCTACCAATCACCATTTACTTTGATTTAAGTTATGATTTTGGCTGGACACCAAAAAAGGAAAAACCGGGATTTGAATTCTTTGGACCTATCATGATCATAAAAATTCTTGGCATTATCAACTTTGCAGTCTTTTATTTCCTGGTGCTTGTCATCGGAACTCGATCCGTCATCCTTTCACTTATGCTCAGCGTTGTGGTTTTTGCACTTGCATGGATTTACTACAAACGGATGCGAAGAAAAAAAGAAATCGTTGACAATTACAAAAAGATTGAGGGGTATTCGATAAAAGTTGCCAATATGCTTAAGAAAATCAACTTTATCTTTATGATCGCCATCATTTTCATCGCGCTTTTGCTGCCCATTCTCTTATCAAATCCAGATAATCCACTTGCTCCCGGCACTAACATCGCTTCAAGAACGTCATCGATATTTGATGAAAGGGGATTTCAAACCACAGGCGGAAAGGCAAGGGTCCTGGCATGGAAGGCCTCCATTTATCAGTTTAAGGAATATCCTTTAATTGGTAACGGAATTGGCACTTATATGCTCACCGCTGTGGATTATATGGGAGATGCCGTTCAGGATGATCCGGAATATATCGACAGTTGGTCAAACTTCAAGCGCACCCACAACGATTATTTTCAGGTCCTGGGAGAAATGGGACTTTTTGGCTTTATCTCAATGGCCGTTACACTTATCCTGCTGATCATCATGTTCTTTCTCATCCTGGGAGATCAGAAAAATCCGGATGACGCCATTTTAATAACTTTACTCGCGACAGGTTTTACAGTCACTTTAGGGCATAGTTTTACGGAATTTCCGCTACATCTGTTGCCCAATCAATTATGGGCCCTGGCAGTGACCGGCCTGGGTTTCGGGAAATATTTTAACAGCAAAAAACGGTTAGCATTCAATATATCTTTGAAGGGTTGGCGTATGCCCGCATTAATCACTATTGTCATTGTGGTCGGGGTTGTTTCAGGCTGGTTGAAACTCAACAGTGTGAAGGCCGAGGCTCTCTTTAAGGAAGGTAATGGCTATTATTCCAGTTTCAGCCAGATCGAAAGACAGGAAAGCGAACTCAAGAATCAAAAAAATCAGGTGAATCAGATGTTTGAACAACTGGAAAACAGAGAAGGCCAATACGCCATCTTTGACCCCAATACATACGCCCAGCAAAAGATTGCAGAAATGGGCAGTATTGCCAATCAATTCAGTGAGCAAGAACTTCAGGTACGTCTGATGAACGAATTAACAGAGGACATTGAAGAGGAACAACAGAAACTCAATAACTACATCAAACAGATCAACGATAATCTGAATTACCTGGCCTCTGAGAGAATGAAACGATACAACCGGGCCCAGGAAGATTTTTTAAGTAGTCTGGACAGTCAAGGCTCATACGGAAAGAGTATGTTCTACACCTCACTGATGATGGTAAGACCGGAGAGAAAACAGATGCTTTATGATGAGCTCAATACAAGCAGTGATAAAATGGAGACGATCATCAAACACTTTACTCAAAGAGATGAGAGTATGCGTCATATACAAGCACGATTTTTAGACTTCCCATTGGAAGAAGACGTTCAGAGCCTGCAGCAGTTGTTGGATCAAGGGTATACCACTTCTGTGAATGAGCTCTTGAACCTGGTAAACATATCACTCTGGTATGATATCCAGATGTATCAGACTGGCATCGACTATTTCGAAACATCGTTCCTGTGCTTTAACGAGAAGAATGCTTACAGGATTATGGGGAAATTCAACTACAATCTGTCGGTTATGTTAAAGAACCTGTCCTCAAGATACGTAGAACGGATCAACAACGATCCCGCTCTTAAGGACACCCTTATGCCTCTGATAACACTTCACAGAGAACAAGCAAATGAAGCCCTTAAAAACATGGAAAGATGGTATGAGAGAGCTATTCATATCCTTCCCGGAAATTGGCAAATGTTCCCCGACTGGGAGAATATCTATTCCGAGTATATTGACCTGCTGCTGAAATCTGGAACTGTAACTGAAGTCTATCCCAAAGTAAAAGAGATTGCTCAAAAAAGGGTATGGGCTTCAGAACAAATGCACAATGTACAAAGAAGCGGTGTCCCGGATGATATCGCCTCCGTCTATTCCCAAATCGCACAGGCCTTTCTTGAAAATAAGTTGTACCAGGAAACCATCTACGTATTGGATGATGGCTTAAATATGCTCTCAACGGCGTATAAATGGGGAATTGATGATCTTGAAAACAACCCTTATCTCACAGATTCTGAAAAACAGCGTTATCAGAATTTCATCTCAACGGTAGAGAGTCTTGTGGAAAAACGAAAAACCTTCCTGGATCAAGTCACCAGTGTCTACCGATATGCAAAAGAACAAGGGGAATTCCAGGATAAGTGGCTGGAAGATTGGAAATACAATCAATTCACCGGTGAAACCTGGGAAGATGCCAATTACGATGAAATTCAAGAAAGAGTCAGCGAGGCAAAGGAAAACAGACCCATTGTCATTACAGAAGAATAAGTGACCAAAATAGAGGAGATTGTATAATGAAAAAAATAACGATAACAATTATTATTCTACTGATCGTACCCGTATTTGGATTTTCTCAGGAGGCGAAAGATATTCTCAATCTCGATCCTGAATATGTGGTTGCAACCGTAGGACAGCAAGAGATAAAGGCCAGACTACTTGATACGGAGTCGAACCTCCCCTTCACCTTACTCAGGCTAAAGGAAACCAATGAAGGTTTTTACGAGACCCTGTTGTCAACCGAAGTTGGCTACGAATTTTTACTTGAATACAAAAAGAGAGTCCTCTCCACACTCATCGATGCTTTTCTTATCATCGAGATTGCCAAAGATAAAGGAGTCCGGATACTTGAGGAGGATGTTCAGGGATATATCGACACTTTCTTAAATGAGCTGCTTTCCTCCAACAACCTGAGTATCGATGAATTTGAACAGTACATCATGACACAAGGGTATGATTCTCTTGTGGATTATAAAGAACATTTGGAATTACAGAGGAAATTAGCCTTGGCCAATTATGGTCTCATCGACATACTCTTCCCGAATGTCAGTGTATCGGAGAGCGAAATAACGGAATACATCTCCAAAAACTCCATCAATTCGGAAGAAAGTAACTCCGTCCATATTTATCATATTCTACTGGACGACAATACGGATATAAACAACGTCTTTGACACCATCAACGAATTAGGGTTTGAAGCAGCTGTACTTGAATACTCTAAAGATGATTTGACAAAATTCAACAACGGAGATTTGGGTTGGATAGAAAGGGGCGTTTTCCCCGAATTTGACGTAGCTTTTGAGAAATATCCAGGAGACGTTGTGGGTCCTTTAAAAACAGAACTGGGATATCATATTGTTAAAGTCGTTGAGTTCTCAGGAGGAGAACAAGGACAAGGACAATTAAGAAAAGATATTCAAGAAATGCTGAAAAGAGAAAAACAATTAACGCTATGGGAAAACTGGTTGAGAACAGATTTTGAAAAAGAAAGTGAACAATATAATATCAGGATATTTTTTTAATTAGGGGAGGATGGTCGATATGAAAGCTTGTCCATTTGGAACACACAGAGTGATTGAACCTGAAGGAGTTTTACCTCAACCGGCATGGAAGATCAACAATTCCATGAATACAGCCTATGACAATGAAATCATGATTGATGTCACGCATTTAAACATCGATTCCGCTTCATTCAGGCAAATTAAAGAAGAAGTGGGAGCAGATGTGGAAAAAGTAGCTGCTAAGATCATGGAGATTGTCTCTGAAAGAGGCAAAATGCATAATCCAGTAACCGGATCGGGGGGAATGCTGGTGGGAACCGTGGCTGAGATCTCCAAAAAAATGACTCAAAAACATCAGGTAAAAGTTGGAGATCATGTAGCAACGTTAGTATCCTTGTCACTGACCCCTTTAAAGATAGAAAGAATCAGAAAGGTACATTTAGATCGAGAACAAGTGGAAGTAGAGGGGAAAGCCATCGTCTTCGAAAGTGGTGTTGTGGTAAAACTTCCCAATGACATGTCCAGACCGCTTGCCTTATCCATACTTGATGTAGCGGGAGCACCTATTCAAACCGCAAGACTTGTCAGACCGGGAGATACCGTCATGATTCTTGGTGCAGCCGGAAAATCCGGTATATTGTGTTCATACGTTGCCAAAAAGATGACCGGTAGCGTGGGAAAGGTTATCGGCTTGATTCATCACAATGACAGAAGAGAAGAACTTGAAGAATTGGGATTTTGCGATACCATCCTTCAAACAGATGCCACGGACACTGTGGGTGTCTACAGAATGGTTCACGATGCCACGGATGGTGAATTGTGCGATGTCACCATCAATGTAGTTAACGCAGCCAATACCGAGATGTCCTGTGTCCTTTCCACTAAAGAACATGGCAACGTTTACTTCTTCTCCATGGCCTCCAGCTTTACAAAAGCCGCACTTGGAGCAGAAGGTGTGGGAAAAGACGTAAACATGATCATTGGCAATGGCTATGCCACAAATCACGCAGCATATGCCCTGGATATTGTTAGAGAAAATAAAAAGCTCCTTGAACGGTTTAATAAAAGATACGGATAGGAATTAAAGCAGGGTTTAGGGTTTAGGGTTTAGGGAAATAAAGACAGAGAAACCGAGAGAGAAAATAATTTTTTAGAAATATTGATTCAGAGCTTTTTCTAAACTCTATACCCCACACCCCACACCCTATTTTTTAGAAGGAGATGGTTAAATGAATTTGAAAGTAAAAATTGGGGATAAAATTGAACTTGAAAATCCTCTTATGCCCGCTTCCGGGCCGTTGGTAGGTGATACAGAAAAAATACTTGCCCTGGCATCTCAAGGCTTAGGTGCAGTGGTGACAAAAACCATCTCCTCCAAAGCAGCACCGGTTCCTCATCCCTGTATTATTGGCGGTAAGGATTACATCATTAATGCTGAGTTATGGTCGGAATTTCCGCCTGAAAAATGGGAAGGGGAATTTCTTCCGGAGATTAAAAAGACTGATGTAAACAGACCTCTCATCATCAGTTTGGGATACAAAAAGGATGAAATTTGTTCCTTGATCAAGCGGATGGAACGGTTTGCCACAGCCTTTGAACTGTCCACTCATTACGTAGGAACCGATCTTACCCCCATAGCTCAAACGGTAAAAGCAGCAAGTGAAGCAACGGACAAACCTGTATTCATTAAACTCAGTCCCCATATCAACGACCCGGTAGAATTCGCACAGATGGTTAAGGAAAATGGAGGGTACGGCATTGTAGCCATTAATTCTGTGGGCCCAACATATCCAGTCGATCTTACAAGGGGGAAATCACCTCTGGGCAGCAAGGACGGTTACGGTTGGATTTCCGGCCCGGTAATTAAACCCATCTCACTTTCAAGAATAAGAATGATCACCCAATCCGTAGATATACCAGTCATTGGCGTAGGTGGAATCAAAAGTGCTGAAGATGTGTTGGAATTCATTGCGGCAGGTGCAAGTGCCGTTCAAATGCTCTCAGCTGCTATGCTTTATGGTAAAGACTTGTATTCTAGGATTCTAAATGATCTTCCCAAGGTCATGGAAAAATACGGTTATAATGACCTGGCTTCTGTAAAAGGGGTGGTGAAGAACACAAGCCGCGAAATCAATTTTGAAACCGGATACCCGGTTATTGATCACGACACCTGCACGCTTTGTGGCCTGTGTGTAAGAAATTGTCCCTATTACGCTTTATCAACAGAAGACAAACAGGTTGTTTTGGATGAATCAAAATGCTTCAGATGTGGACTCTGTGAAAGTAGATGCCCTGTAAATGCCATTGAAGGTGTCTTATGAGTCAAAAGCATTATCACTTGAAATGTGTTAATTGTTCAACGGAATACAGCCCGGAAGAAGTGCTGTATACCTGCCCCAAATGCGGTAACCGTAAGGGAACCCTTGAAGTGGTGTATGATTTCACACCCCAAACAACATGGTTGAACGAAAAAAAGAACGGAATCGCCAAATTTGCGTCCATTCTTCCCATCCAAGAGGAGCTGCTCCCAACTATGGTAACTGTTGGAGATACACCCCTTTATTCATCCACAAGATTAGCTCAAGAGTACCAGGTGAAAGAAGTATTCATCAAAGATGATGGCAAAAACCCAACGGCCTCTTTTAAAGACCGAGCCAGTATCATTGCGGTGGCTAAGGCAAAGGAACTAGACTACTCAGACATTTATGCCGCATCCACGGGAAATGCTGCCAGTTCATTATCCGGAATTTGTGCCGGGACAGGAATCCAGGCGCATATTTTTGTCCCTGAAACAGCACCGGAAGCAAAGATTGCTCAAATGTTGATTTACGGTGCCCAGGTTTTTGCAGTAAAAGGCACTTATGATCAGGCATTCGACCTTTCGTTAGAAACCGGAGAAAAAAATGGCTGGTATTGCAGAAACTCAGCGATTAATCCCTACCTTTTGGAAGGGAAAAAGACATGCGCCTTGGAAATCGCTTATCAAACTAAGCTCAATCTACCGGACTGGATCTTTGTAAGTGTAGGAGACGGTACCGTTTACAGTAGTTTTTTAAAGGGATTCAGCGATTTAAAACGTTTGGGTGTCATTGACAGAATTCCACGAGTCATTGGTGTTCAAGCCGCCGGTTGTGATCCGATCCTGCAAACATTTAAACGGGGGAAACCGTTTGTAATAGAAGACTTGGAAAAAACACAAACCGACGCAGACTCTATTGCCGTAGGAAAACCCCGCGACTATTTAAAGGCCTGTCAATACGCCCAACAAATGAACGGCGGCTTCATCAGCGTCACTGATCGCGAAATTGGAGAAGCGATTATGGAATTGGCAAGAAAAACCGGCGTCTTCTCAGAACCAGCAGCTGCCGCATCTTTTGCCGGTTTTAAGAAAATGTCAAAATCCAACGCCTTTAATTCTCAAGACGAAATCGCTTTAATTGTCACCGGAAACGGACTAAAAGATATTAATACACCCAAAAAATATCTACAGGAAAAAGTTGAGTTTATCAGCCCGGATATTTAGGAATAAGGCGTATCATGAAGTTATGAGGGTGAGTTTTGGATGAAAAACCCTGATCTACATTAATTCATAGCTTGTTGACGTAACAGGTGCCTTGAGGCTGTCTAAAACTCTCTCAAGCAAAACACCTTCTCTGTGTGGAATTTCAAAGCCAAAAGTGGCGCGAATGGCTAATGAAACAAAATGTTGAGCCCGGTCCAAAGCAATGGGAAGACTGTCTCCTTGCATCAGGCTTCCTACCAAAACACTGGTAAACATATCCCCTGTACCCGGGTAAAAGGCCGGGATGTAATCGCAGGTCACCTTCCAGTAGCGATTATCTTTTGAATTATAAGCTACCGTTGACGTACTTTTATCCTTCAATTCATTAGGAACACTTGTTATGACTGTAAAAAGTGGTCCCATTGTCGCAAGCTTTTTTAACCATTCTTTGATCTCTTCATCCGTTATGGTCTTTGGAATTTCTCTATCCAACAAAAAAGAAGCTTCTGTAATATTTGGTGTAATCACATCTGCCTCTGAAATCAAATGCTTCATACCTTTAACCATACCGTTGGTGACCGTTTGATACAGTTTCCCTTCATCACCCATCACCGGGTCGATTACTTTCATTTGATCTTCACGTTTAAAATCTTCGAAAAATCCTCTGACAATATCAATTTGTTCATCGGAACCCAAAAAACCTGAATAAATGGCATCGAATTTCAAATCAAGGGATTTCCAATGATTGATATACCCTTGGAGTTGAGGTGTTAAATCAATGAATTGAAAGTCTTTAAAGCCTCCCGTATGAGTTGAGAGTACGGCTGTTGGCACCGGACAGACTTGGAACCCCATATTGGAGAGTATGGGAATAATCACCGTCAGCGATGCCCTTCCAAAACCTGAGATATCATGTATCGCTGCTATTCTGGGAACGATATTTTTCATAACTCCTCCTTTTTTTAGTTCATTCCAAATCGTTCTTTTGTTTGATTGGATTATATCACTTTTTTTTGACTTAAATCTGTTAGAATAGATATATGAAGAAAATGACGTTTACGGATTTTTATGGACTGGATATCGTCAGTTCCAGTCGAGAAGATATTGATGTTTTCTTAAAAAAATGTCTTGAGAAAGATGAGAAGATAAAGATCACCACTATGAATGCACAAATTGCCTATTTTTATCTGAAAGATCAACTTGCAGCAAGGGCTATTTCAGATTCCTTTGTAATTCCGGATGGAACGGGTCTTTCATGGGCGTTGAGAAGACTGAATGGAGTCAATATTGATCGTTATCCGGGTGTTGAAATCATGTATTCCATTTGCAAAATCTGTTCGGATTTGGAGAAGAATGCCTATATTCTTGGGGGATTGGAAGGTGTTGCACAAAAGGCTTCTGTCAATCTTCATCTGGAAACTGGTATAGAGATCAAAGGTTATCGCAACGGTTATTTTGATTTTGAAAAAGAGAGTCAAGCCATATGTCAACATATAAAAGAGAGTCATGTAGATGTTTTATTTGTGGGATTAGGGGCTCCACGACAGGAGAAATGGATATATCGTTTTTTTGAGCAAACTGGATGTACCTTGGCCATTGGGGTAGGGGGATCCCTTGATATTTACGCAAATACGGCCAAACGTGCTCCGGGTTGGGTTCAGAAAGCAAATCTTGAATGGTTATATCGTATCTTGCAGCACCCAATCAAAAAATTCAAAGTGATATTTCAAATTATGTCTTTCGTCAAACAAGTACTAAAGGGGAAAAAAGTTTGAAAAGGAAATAACACATGACTTTTTTCTGTCTTATACTAAAGAGGTGATAAAAATGAGTCGTGAAATAATTTGGATGATTTTTGGGTTTATTTTATTAATCACAGAAATGTTCACCACCACCTTTTTTATAATGTGGTTTGGTGTTAGCGCACTTTTCACAGCTCTTGTTTCATGGTTGTGGATTGATTCCTTCACACTGGAACTGCTGATATTTGCCGGTGTTTCATTTTTACTGGTTTTATTCACCAGAAGATTGACCAACAAAATGTCAGGTGAACCATCCAGAAAAATTACACAGGACGAGATTATCGGAAAAACTGGAATGGTTACAGAAACCATACTTTCCGACAGTTCCAGGGGATTGGTTAAAATGAACGGACAAGTTTGGCGTGCGGTTTCAGAGAAGGGCATTGAAATTGAAAGAGGAAGAAGAGTTGTTGTTAAAAAACTTTACGGGGTAAAAATATACGTTGAAGAAATCGAAGAACATTAAGGAGGTAAGAGTATGCTGATTGCACTTGTTATAATTATCGTTTTTGTTTTCATTTTCGCAATGGTCGGTATAAAAATCATCAGGCCTTATGAAAAGGGTGTCGTGGAAAGACTTGGAAAATTCAGCCGTATTGGAGAATCAGGTATTCAATTTATCATACCGTTATTTGAAAGAATGACAAAAGTGGATATGCGAGAACAGGTGATTGATGTTCCTCCACAGGAAGTAATCACCAACGATAATGTGGTGGTATCCGTTGATGCCATTATTTATTATCAGGTAACAGATGCCTATATGGTGCTTTATAACATCTCCATGTTTCAAGATGCTGCGGTTAAACTTGCTCAAACGAACCTAAGAAACGTTATCGGTGAACTGGAACTGGATCAGACATTAACATCCAGAGAAATGATTAATACGAAACTAAGAGAAGTGTTGGACGATGCAACCGACAGCTGGGGAGTAAAGGTCTCAAGGGTTGAAATTAAACGTATCGATCCACCACAAGATATTACCGATGCCATGAGTCGTCAGATGAAATCTGAAAGAATCAAACGAGCCGTCATTTTGGAAGCTCAGGGAATTAAGGAATCTGAAATTACAAAGGCGGAAGGTAAGAAACAGGCATGGATTTTAGATGCTCAGGGTAAAGCTGAAGCTGTCAGACTGGAAGCTGAAGCCCGAAAGTTCCAATTAAGTATAGAGGCTGAAGGACAGGCTGAGGCCATTTACAAGGTCTTTGAATCCATACACAAAGGAAAGGCTACAGATGACGTCATTGCCATCAAATACCTTGAAGCCTTGAAGGATATTTCCAACGGAAAGGCATCCAAGATCTTCCTCCCCTTGGAAGTATCAGGCATCTTAGGTAGTATTGGGGCTATTGGTGAGATGTTTAACAAAAAAGGCCAAGAGGAAAAAGAAGAAAACAATAAATAATCAAAGCGGGAGCCCTATAGGGGTTCCCGATACAAAAGTGTTGGAATAAATTTTGTTGTTTAACGTCAAATCTTATTGTATACCCTTAGGGGGTATAATTTTATTTATTTTATTTATTTTTTTGGAGGTTGAAAAATGGGACTATTAAAGAAGAAAGATCAGACAGAAATTAAGGATAGACTAACTGAGGAGATGAAGGATACTGTAAAGATCATCCTTTTCCTCACAGAAGACGAATCGAAATGCCATTACTGTAATCTAACCAAAGAGGTATTACAGGAAGTTTCGACACTTTCCGGGGGAAAACTGGAAGTGGAGGAACATATCTACGAACAAAACAAAGACCTGGCTAAACAATACGGCGTAGAATATCTGCCGGGTTTTGTCATATTAGACAAAGATTCAAAAGATTATAATGTAATCTTTCATGGAGCACCCTTTGGCCATGAATTTGCCACATTGCTTGAAGATATCATAATCATCTCAAACGGAGCCAATCCTCCAGTGAGTAAAGAGGTTGTTGAGAAATTAAAGGCGATCAATAAACCGGTTAAAATCCAGGCTTTTGTTACACCAACTTGCCCTTATTGCCCTAAGGCTGTTTTAACCGCTCATTTCTTCTCAATGATTAATCCTGAGTTTATTTCTGGAGAAATGGTTGAGGCTTCAGAATTTCCTGAGTTATCTGCCAAATACGAAGTTTCATCTGTTCCGAAAATGGTCATCAATGACGGAGCAAATTCATTTGTAGGCGCCTTCCCTGAAAAGGAATATCTTAAGGAAGTCTTGAAAGTACTTTAAAACAACAAACGGGGTGATAGTAGTGGTTTTCTTTGATTTGGGGGATTCAAAAGGTTCTACAGAAACAAAAGACCAATACGATATGGTGATTATAGGTGGCGGTCCTGCAGGTTTAACAGCTGCCATATATGCTTCAAGAGGCGGATTGGATACCTTGGTAATTGAAAAAAGCAGTGAAGGTGGACAGATTGCCGCCACTGAAAAGGTTGAAAATTACCCGGGATTCATATCGATAGATGGCTTGGAGTTGGCTGAAAAATTTAGCGATCATGCCAGACATTTCGGTGCAACGATTTCCAATCGAGGGGTTCGAAATCTTTCTTTCTGTTGTGATAAAAAGACTATCGTAATGGATGATTCCAGAGAAATTGAAGCAAAAACGATAGTGATTGCAACGGGTGCCACCCACAGAAAACTTGGCGTTCCTGGTGAAAAAGACTATGAAGGCAAAGGTGTATCGTATTGTGCTATTTGTGACGGGGCCTTTTTTAGAGATAAACATGTGGCAGTGATTGGCGGTGGAAATTCCGCCATCGATGAAGGATTGTATTTAACACAAACCGCTGCGAGAGTAACCGTGGTGCATCGAAGAGATCAATTACGAGCAGATAAGATATTACAAGAGCGAGCCTTTAACAACCCGAAAATAGATTTTGTCTGGGACTCAGTGGTTGATGAGATTCAAGGTGATGCCTTTGTCAACAATTTGGTCTTGAAAAACGTGAAAGATGGCACACAAAGTGATTTTCCGGTTGATGGTGTTTTTATATACATCGGTCTGGTTCCCAATTCAGCTCTTTTTAAAAATCTACTTCAAACCACCCATGATGGCTTTATAAATGTCAATCCCGTAACTTTTGAAACATCATTACCTGGTGTTTTTGCCGCAGGGGATGTCATTGACAAAGAATTAAGACAAATAATCAATGCGGCTGCAGATGGTGCAAGTACCGCATCAAGTGCCATAAAACTTTATTTTTAAACACAGAAACATCTCCATTGAAAGGGGCTTGAATGTGCCCCTTTTTTTAATGGTATTCTTCGACGACTCTTTGCTTCCAATTTCCCAACCGCAGGAACAAGGTTACGATAATCAACGCACCGATATTACTGATGATCATGGCGTAAAAGATACCGTTAAACCCGTACATTTTAGACAGAATCAGTACAAAAGGGATACGAACGCCCCATAATCGGATTAGATCTGCCGTGGTTGCCTGCATGGTATGTCCCGTTCCCCTTAAGGCGCCTTGAAATACCGTCCCAGTTCAATCACCTCTTGCTGGTTGATAAAAAACTGGGTCACATATTGCCCGAAAAAGAACAACAGGATGGAAATACTCAGAACAGGGAAGTGTTTTGATTCGATACCAACAGCTACAAAGTGATGAACAAAAGGACATCATCATATTTGAAGTACAGGACACTGGAATAGGAATTCAAAAGGATCTACGGGGAAAGATTTTTGAATATTTTACACAAGCCGATTCGTTAATCACAAGAAAGTAAGGTGGTACCGGCTTGGGATTAACGATTGTAGACAAGATTCTTAAAAAAATGGACTCTCAAATCCATTTGGATAGCGAGCCCAATCGCGGCAGTACATTTAGTTTTGAATTAACAGTTGACAGATGCTGAACTTTTACCCTTTAACAATGGAAATAAGCTCCAACAATTCAATGATCTTATCATAAGATTGGCCATTATGTTTTTCACAAAACTCATCCACAGCATTTTTCAACCTCTTTTTCAATAACTGAAGGTATTCTTCGTCTCCTTTGATCTCTGAAAGGCTGTTTTTATCACTCTTTTGAATCACGCTTTCAAGTTTCTTTTGAACGATTTGAGAATAAATGATCTTTTTGAAAAGGTCATTATCACGCATAAATTCAAACAACGGCATGTTAACCTTTCGATCCTCTGGACCGGGATTTTCGATATCACCACTGTATCGGGGAATGATATGAATATGCGCGTGAAAAATGCTTTGCCCCGCATCTGCTCCCACATTCACACCGATGTTGTATCCCGTTGGGGAAAACTGAATATCCAATATTTCCTTTATCTCAAAGATCATATCCCTGGCCATTGACCATTCCTGAGAGTTTATTTCAAAAAAATCGGCGAAATGTCTTTTAGGCACCACCAGGAGATGCCCCTCGTTTAACGGGTATTTGTCAAAAAAAGAAAAAAACAACTCATTTTCGGTGATAATCTTTTCCCGTTGATTTTTCAGGATATCACAAAATTCACAAGTCATGGTATCCTTCACGCTTGTGTAAAGCCTATCTGTTTTTGACAGGATTGACCGAGAACTTCTGCAACCTCCGCTGCAATTTCCCCGGCTGTTTTGGCGTTGTTTAATAGCAAAGCAACATTGGCCTTCATACTTGTTCCTCCACTTCTTTCGGCAATATTGGCCAATAGAAACGGGGTTATTTTCTTCCCTTTTACCCCCCTTCTAACGGCCTCCTGAGCCGCTTCACGAATGATCGTGCTAATCTGCTTATCTGGGATTTCTTCTTCTTTGGGAACGGGGTTGGCCACTAACAGCGTTTGTTTTCCTTTAAGGGTTAATTTTGCCTGATAGACTTTTGCCACTTCTTTGGCATCTTCCACCCGATAATTTAATGGGATGGATGATTCACTGCTGTAAAAGGCAGGGAAGTAATCCGTTTGAAGACCCAACACCAAAATCCCGTAGGACTCCATCACTTCACAGGTCTTTTCGATATCCAATATTGATTTTGCTCCTGAACTGACAATGATGATGGGGGTATGACTCATGGTGAATAGATCCTGCGATACATCATAAGTTTCCGTCACCCCTTTATGTACGCCACCTGTGCCACCCGTTGCGAAAACCTTGATGTTGAACCTTTCCGCCAACCAGCCCGTACCACTAACCGTTGTAGAGGCGTTTTTGTCTGTACCGATAACGTAAGGAATCTCCCCTTCACCCACTTTTAAAACCTTGGCTTTTCCGTTGCCGAGAAATTCTACCTCATCTTTGGACAGTCCAATCTTACAAACCCCTTCTATGATGCCAATGGTTGCGGGAATTGCTCCAGCTTTTCGCACTTCTTCTTCCATTGCCAAAGCCACTTCAATGTTTTTTGGATAAGGCAATCCCTGGGCAATCAGGGTTGATTCCAAAGCAACCACCGGTTGTTGACTTTCAATCGCCTTTTCAACTTCATCGGAGATTTTGTACCATTTTTCTTTCATAACAACCTCCCTTTCTGAAACAAATTAATGAAAAGGCGGATTCTCATCCGCCTTGGATTTATCTATTATAACATTTGAACAAACCCTTAAAGATCAAAATACAGCTGATACTCCATTGGGTGGGTGATAGTGGAAACCAGTCGATGTTCCTCCAGTTTCTTTTCCACCCATTTATCGATCATTTCTTCCGGGAATATATCCCATCGTTTCAGGAAATCATGATCTTCTTTCAATGCCATAACAGCTTCTTCAAGATTTTTGGGAAGAGGGTGTTGTATGGATTTACTCAAATCACCGTCAAATGGTCCATACCCTTCTTCAGTGGGATCAATCTTGTTCAATATTCCGTCTACTCCTGCCATGATCATGGCCGCAAATGCCAAATAAGGATTGCAGGTGGCATCGATCGTTCTGAACTCGATTCTTCTTTTGGCATCGTCTTTAACATAACCGGGTATTCTTATCGCAGAAGTTCTGTTGGCAAGAGCAAATACTGCATTTGTAGGTGCTTCAAACCCCGGAACTAGTCGGCGATAGGAGTTTGTTGTCGGATTGGAGAATCCCAAAAGTGCTCGTGAATGCTTGAGTATTCCGGCTGTGTAATTTAATGCCAATTCAGAGAGACCGTAAACCTTGTCGCCAGCAAAGACATTTTTGTCGGCTTTTTTCATGAATTGATGGACATGCATGCCATTTCCAGCTTCGTTGTAGATGGGTTTGGGTAGGAACGTAACTAAAAAACCGTGTTCAAGTGTAATATTTCGAATGATGTATTTAGTTAAAAGAGTAGCATCCGCAGCTTTTTTTGCATCCATGAAATTGGTTTCAATCTCAAGCTGAGCTGTTCCCACTTCGTGATGATGATATTTGACTTCTATACCCAAACGTACCAATTCATTGACAATCTCATTTCTTAAAACAAAGAATTTATCAAAAGGTGCCGTTCTGTGATAACCCCTTTTCTTTCCAATTAGATATTCTCCAGTTTCCCCTGAATTCCAAAATCCCTCACAGCTGTCAATGTGAAGCATGATACTGTTAGGCTTTACTTCATGTACTACTTCATCCAATACGTGAAATTCGTATTCCGGTCCAAAGAGAATCTCATCAGCGATTCCCTCTTTTTGAACTTTTTCAATAACCTTTGTCAGTATTCCCCTGGGATCCTGATCAAATCGTTCGCCTGTTTGGGGATCGTACACGTCACAGATAATGGAAGCCGTTTCATATTCACCAAAATCATCTAAAATAACCGTATCCAAATCAGGTATCATGACCATGTCACTTTTCTCAACAACTGCATAACCAAAATTGGAAGCGTCAAAACCAACCCCGTTTTCAAGCAATTTGTCGTTAACCGTTTCAATAGGAAGTGTTACATGCTTCCAACCACCGTAAAAATCAACTACTTTCAAGTCAACGAAAAGTACTTCGTTTTCCTCAATAAATTTCCAAAATTCTTGTCTTGTCATTGTCAACCTCCCCGTATTTTGTTTCTGTCAGATTTTCTCTATTTTATCATCTTTCAATCGGAATTTGAACCCATCATGGGGAATAATGATAGTTCCCGTGTACTCTTGTGCAATTTCTTCTTTAAAACGCTCAGGATCCTCGTCAATTTTTGGCGAAAAATGCACCGGATAAAGGACTTTTGCATGCACTTTTTGAGCGGTTTGTCCCACTTGATCCGTTCTTGAATGGCCAACCAACGGATCACTGAACCATTTTGCACACATACATTCGTGGATCAGTACATCCGTGTTCATGGCAAAATCCACAAAGCCTTCAAATGGCTCTGTATCGCTGGAGTAGGTGAAACTCATCATGCCGTTGGACAGTCTTATTGCCACATTGGGAATGAGGTGTTTAACCGGATGGGTGAACACATCAAGACCCTCTTCTGTCAATAAATGATAATGATTTATCAAGGGGATGCTGTGAAAGATGATGGAAAAACCATCCTCTCTGTGCAACAAATTGCATGATTCCAGTATTTCATATTGTTTTTTAAAGGCATCTTCGTTAATATAAAGGTGAAGGGCTTGTTTTCGACCCTCTAATCTTAGACTTTCAATAAGTGAGGGTAATCCAAATGTATGATCGATATGACCATGGGTTATGATGACATGTTCCAGTCGCTCATAATGCAAATCGTAACGTTTTAATTTGTGTAAAATATCGCCTGAACAATCTATGATGATTGCCGTTTTATTATTCTCAACCCAAAGTGAAGTGTTCGTTCGCGCTGCAGTGGGAATTGCTCCGGCTGTTCCCAGAAATGTTATTTCCATGATGATCACCTCGTTGGTTTATTGATGGTGATTGATTATATCATTGATAATAATCTCAGGTATAATAAAGGGAAGGATGGTGTTGAATTTGAACAAAGTAGGTATTATCGGTGATATAATTTTAGATATTTTACTACAAGTAGATGATTTCCCGGTGGAAGATTCCGAAGTCGTTTTGAAGAATGAACAATATCGTTTGGGCGGTTCAGCATTAAATACTGCATATGAGCTTACGGCTACTCAATTGCACCCTTTGCTGCTGTCAACTTTTGGCAAAGATACTGCTGGGGATTTTATCAAAGGGGCGTTGAAAAAGGCGCAAATCGATGATCTGTTCGTTTTTCGGGAAGAAACCAATACCGGGAAAATCTATATATTGTTGTCACCAAATGGAAAACGTACGATGATTTCTTCCCGCTCTACCATGCCAATTCCAATGGATGAATCTATATACGAAAAATTTATCAACAACATCCACTGGTTGCATGTTTCGGGATATCTCTTGGGGGTAAAAGAACAATACGAACGTGCGATTTTTGCCATGAAACAAGCCAAAAAGAATGGCGTTCCCGTTTCTATGGACCCAGGAACCAATACGGTAAGGAATCATTTGTCGGAAGTATTAGAGGCCCTTCAACACACTGATTATTTTTTACCAAATCGTGAAGAATTTGACTTGTTAAGAAAAAAACATGCTTTAGATATTGGAGAATTTGAATCCACTTTCATCATCAAAGAAGGGGCCAAAGGAGTTTCGGTAAAAAACTCTACAGACAATTATCTTGTGCCAACGACAACTATTGTAACAACCACGGACAGTATTGGAGCGGGAGATGCATTTAACGCCGGTTTTATCCTTGGCATACTGACAACACAGGATTTAAAAACAGCTTGTCATAAGGGAAATGAGTTTGCGGCTCAAAGGCTTAAACAACAACAGAGGTGAAAGATGTCACTAACCGATGACCCTTTGATGCAATTAAACGGAATAACCAAAATTTATCCCAATCAGGTAGTTGCCAATGATAATATAAATTTAACCCTTCAGAGAGGTCGAATCCACGTGATTCTTGGTGAAAACGGTGCGGGTAAAATCACTTTGATGAATATACTTTTTGGTTTGATTCAACCTACTTTCGGAGAAATGATATTCAAAGGCAAAAAGACTCGTTTTCAAACAACCTTTGAGTCAATACAGGCCGGAATAGGTATGATTCACCAACATTTCAAACTGGTTCCGTCTCTATCTGTACTGGAAAATTGTTACTTGGGCATTGAACCCAAACGTTTCTTTTTTATAAATCACAGGAAAATGAAAGAAACCCTGAAAAAATTTCTAACTCAGTATGACATATCTCACATTCCGCAGAGCACAATACAAAAAGTAAAAATACAAATAATCTCAAAAAAACAAAAAGACTATAACATCCTATAGAAACAAACCCATATGAATCATTTAACAAACCGCTTTATATTACTCCTTAGAACATCTTTTCCCCCCTGTTGTTCATCCAATGCTTAGACCTATCCCATGCATGCGTTAAACATACAGCTTTTGGTAACTCTGACCAAGGATGGATAGTATGTGTTTTTGCTTGGCATTCAGCGTTTCCGCCTGTTCTTGGTTCTCGTGCGAAGGGCCGTGTTTTACGGTGTGTATGCCTCTAAATTGAAAAATCACCATTTTCATCGTAGGATTGGTAATGCGTTTTTTGACGTGATTTTCAACCATTTCGTTTTGTTCTACAATGAGTTTTCTCAATTCTCTTTCCAGGTAGTTGTAAACAAACAGGGTTAATACCATCACCATCAGCAACGCTTGTATCCGCTGTGTTTTTTTGAGCAGGATCTCACTGACTCGAAAGGTAGGATCTTTGAGAAACCTGAAGCCTCTTTCGACTCAGCTTTGTTCTTTGTAAAGGGTCAGGGCCTCTTCTGCTCTCATTTGTGTATCATTGCTCACCAGGACGAATCGGCCAAGCTTTACGTTCCCCTTTCCGCTGCATTTTTGACCTATATTCGAGTGGGAGCTCAAAATATGGGCAGATATATACGGATGTCTCTCCGGATTTGGTGAAGATCATTCAAGCCATTATCATCATCTTTTTAACCGCAGAAGGGTTATTTACCTCTGAATTTTTTCGTTTATCCATAAGAAAATTGAGGTGTCATTCACATGGTTAATCTATTGGATATCCTGATGAAGCCTTCATTTTTTGCAACGATTATCAGAGTCAGTACACCGTTGTTGTTTGCCTCAATGGGAGCATTAATTGCTTCCCTTGCAGGAACACCCAATGTAGCCTTGGAGGGAATCATGTTGTTTGCCGCCTTTTCATGAACGATTGTTAGTGCACTGAGTCAATCATTGCTCATAGGATTGTTTGGGGGTTTGGCAAGTGCGCTGATCCTTTCAGTAATTCTTTGTGTCTTTTCTTTAAAATATAAGGCCAATATCATTCTTACAGGCATCGCCATCAATATCCTTTCCAGCGGTTTAACAGTTTTTTTACTGTTAGCTGTTTCAGGCCAGAAAGGCAACACATCATCTTTGTAATCCGCTGTATTTCCACAACTTCATTTTGACTTCTTGGACAAGATACCATTTCTAGACGAGATTTTGAACAATCAAAACGCCCTAACCTATTGTGCTTATAGCTCGGTTTTTTTGTTTATCTGCTTATCAGGAAAACTCTTTTTGGAACTCATTTAAAAGCCGTGGGTGAAAACCCAGAAGCAGCGATTTCGGTAGGACTGTCTGTGAATAAAATCAAAGCCATCGCATTGATGCTCAGCGGAATATTGGCGGGATTGAGTGGAATGTTTCTTTCCATGTGATACATTTCCTGGTTTACAAGGGATATGACAGGCGGCAGAGGGTGGATAACCCTTGCAGCACAGGCTTTGGGAGGAAAGAGTATCTTAGGTGTAACGTTGAGTTCACTGCTTTTTTCAACGGGAGAGTCTCTCTCATATTCCCTGCAAATGGCAGATATTCCCAATGAACTGGTGCAGTCCATTCCATTTGTTATTACGATTGCTGTGTTATTGGTTTATCTGAAGGTTAGTGATAGTCGTTGACAGTTACTAATGCTAAAACGGATTATGCTATCATATACAGGGTATCGGGATCGAAGCGTTAGGATCTAAGGAGTTGATTAGAAATTGAATTATAATTTTGTAGGAATTTCCTTAAAACACCAATGATCATTTATGCATTCACAATCATTTTTATCATGCTGATTGTCAGCACGCTTTTTGATGTGTTTATTCTCTACCCCATTCTTTTCGCCCTTTTTCTCTTTTCCATGATCGTGGTAAAGAGGGGCTGGCCATTGAAGAAAGTTCTGAAAATGCTCTTTCAAGGAGCTATGAAAACCTGGCCGGTGGTTCAGATTTTTACACTCATCGGGATCTTGATAGGTTTGTGGTTTTCATCAGGAACCATCGCATGGATTGTGTACAACGGTTTGTCTTTGATCATCCCGGAACTTTTCATCCTTTTTGCCTTTTTGGTAAGTACATTGGTTTCTTTTTTGTTGGGAACTTCATTTGGAACGGTGGGAACCATTGGGATTATTCTCATAATCATGGCTCAAACGGGAAATATTTCCATGGCGCCACTTGTGGGGGCTATCATGAGTGGGGCTTATGTGGGAGACCGAAATTCTCCCATGTCTTCCAGTGTCCATCTGGTAGCAACCGTAACAAAAACCAACATTTATTCAAATATCAAAAACATGTTCAAAACTGGTTTCATTCCATTGGTATTAGCGTCTCTTTTTTACCTGATCCTGTCGTTTATCTACCCCTTTACGTCTTCTGATTCCACGCTTATCTCACGGATTCCCATATCCTTTAACCTCTCGTTTTTATGTGCGCTTCCCATTATTGGATTGATTGTTTTGGTGTTGTTGAAAATAAACGTGAAAATCGCCATGATATGTGCCAGTCTTATCGCTTTGATTTTAACCGTTATTACACAAAAAATGGAAACATTGGATTTGTTAAAAACCATGATTTTTGGTTTTTCTCTCAAGCCTGCCGATCCCCTGGTTGAAATATTCAGAGGAGGGGGCGTGGCTTTTATGTTCAACGCCATGTTGATAGTCTTGGCCTCATCCGCTTTTGCAGGCTTGTTTGAGCATACGGATTTGATAGTGGCCTTTGAAAAGAAAATCGAATCCCTGGCCCAAAAGACCTACCCCTTTTTTACCACTGTTATCACCAGTATCATTACTTCGTCTTTGGGCGTTACTCAGGCATTGGCCATCATCATGAGTGAACAATTACTCAAGAAACCATACGCATTAGAAGGCAAAAACAATTACCATTTAGCTTTGGACATCGCCGACAGCGCGGTGGTCATATCGGTTCTCATACCCTGGAATGTGGCAAGCCTTATTCCAGCCAAGATGCTTGGCTTTGATGCCAGATTCATCCCTTTTGCTTTCTTTTTGTACATCCTGCCGTTCTACAGAATGATGATTGGAGGAAGAGCGGGGCTAAAAGCAAATCGAAAAAAGTGATGCTATAATATAAAAACAAAAAAATGGAGGTATTCATATGAAATGGGATTTGACTTTTTTTTACAACGGTGCAGTTGACCCGCAAATTGAAAAGGATATACAAATCGTTTTAGATCGGGCAAAAGATTTTGAAAAACGATATAAGGAACAATTAAGTGGCCCGTTGTCTGTAGAATTGGTCGATAGAATGTTCAAAGAACAGGAAGAAATTGAAGAATATGGTGCACGGGTGGCCCAGTTTTCAGGGTTGTTGTTTGCCGAGAACACACAAAATATCGTTGCGCAAAAATTGGCAGGACGGGTTGAAACCGTTATGGCTGATGTTGAGCAGTGTTTTTCATTTATCAATCCCACCCTTTTACAGCACAGTGATGAGGAACTGCAACGGATCAAAGATGAAAGCAACAATTATGCATGGGTGATTGAACGAATTAAGAAAAGAAAGACCCACACACTCTCCACAGAAACAGAACAGGTTTTAGCGGCAAAAAGTGCAACGGGGAGAGACAATCTGGGTTCTTTGTACAATAAAGTGACTTCTGCATATATGTTTGAAATGGAAATCGATGGAGAAGCCAAACAACTGAATAATTCCCAAATGCGTAATCTTCGCTACAGTCCGGAGTCTAAGTTGAGGCGTGAGGCCATGAAGAAATTACTCAGGGGTTATGAAAAAGACAAGACAGTTATTACCGGCCTTTACAACAACATCGCCAAAGACTACGATATTGAGTCCAAAATCAGAAAGTACAAGACACCGGTATCCATGAGAAATATGTCCAATGAAACGGAAGATGAGATCGTTCAGCAATTGATTCAAACCACCGTTTCCAACACCAACCTGGTTTCAAAATACTACAATTGGAAAAGAAAAAAGATGGGGCTTGACCTGGAACTGGCAGACATTTATTCCCCTTTGGAACAAGTGAAACGGGAGTATTCATTTGATGAGGCCAAGGATATCGTTGTGGATACTTATTACCAATTCACCGAGAAAGCCGGCCAAATCGTTGAGAGTTTTTTCAATGAAAACCGGATTCACTCGGATGTTTTACCCGGAAAAGACAGTGGCGCTTTTTGCTCTTATTACGTTCCAAACGGGAAACCATTTGTTTTGCTGAATCATAACAATTCCATCAACGATGTGCTTACGATGGCCCATGAACTGGGGCACGGTCTGCACGGAACCCTTTCCGCCAAACAAACCATGTTGAATTATCACACTCCCTTAACCATGGCTGAAGTGGCTTCCGTTTTCGGTGAATTCCTGGTTTTTGACAGACTCTTACCCACATTGAGTGCAAAGGAGAAGCAACTGTTCCTGGCTTCAACGATAGAGGGGAATTTTGCCACCACTTTCCGGCAGAACATGTTTGCAAGATTCGAACTGCAAAGCCACGATCTGATTTCCGAATCCGGATTTGCCTCATGGGATGATTTGTCCCAACTCTATGAAAAAGAATTGAAGATCATGTTCTCCGACAGTGTCAAGATTACAGAAGAGTATAAATGGGAATGGGCCACGATTCCCCATATTTTCAACGTACCTTTCTACGTCTATGCCTACAACTTTGCCAATCTGCTGGTCATTGCCTTATATGAAAAACACAAGGAAGAGGGCGAGAAAATGATTCCACATTATTTCCAACTGCTTGAAAGCGGCGGTAATGATAGACCGGATAGATTATTGAATCAACTGGGAATAGACTTGACAGATCAGTCTTTCTGGCAAAAGGGGTTCGACTATATCGGAAAGTTGATCGAGGAATTGGAATAAGCGTCTTTATAATTCCATTTCCAGCTTTGAAAAGTCAAAAGCGGAGAGGAATGCAGAAATTCGTTTTAATTCATCTTTTCTGTCCTTGTAATCCGGTAAGATAGCAGCGACACGATCCCAAAACTGTTGGCTGTGATTCCAACATCCCATATGACAAAGTTCATGGACTATCACATATTCATAAACCCGATGGGGAGCAATGATTAATTTCCAGTTGAGATTCACATTCATCTTGGCAGAGCAACTGCCCCATCGGGTTTTTGTGTCTTTTATTCGTATCTGATTCACTTTAAACCCGTATTTTTTGGAATAATTCTGAATAATTCCTGAAAATTCTTTATAAGCCATTTTATAATAGTAATCCTTTAGCATGAAGGAAAGATCCGAATGATAAGTTTTATAATAGGGGTTTGTGATAACGGTTATTTCATCATCATTTCCTTTAACAGTTATGTTGGTAGTGGAAAATTTCAATAAAAAGTTCAGCGTGACTGTTTTGCCCTTAAAAGGGAGTTTCCCATTTTGTTTAATACTGTAATCAGATAGCCATTGAGCCCTTGCGTTTTCCCGAAGCAACACGGTCTCTTTTGCTTTCATAATCCAGGAACGTTTGGCTTCAAGAATTGTTCGCAACTGTTCATGATCAATAGACTCCGGTATCTTGATAAAAAGAATGATTTGATCGTTTTGTTCCTTTAGAACCTGTATCGACACTGTCTTTCTTTTAGAACGGTTCGTTTGAACGATTAGCCCCTCAAAAGTTTTCATCTTTCACCCCGGTTGATTATACAGTGAAACACCCGTTCGTTCAACGTTCTTTTTCTTAATTGTTACGCATCTCACAAAAAGAAAATTTTCAAGAAGATGATATGGTAAAATAGACTGGTAAAATGGGGTCAAACCCAACAGTTTTATTGTCTTAGTTTGAGAGGAGTGAGTTTGTGGAAAACGAAACAACGGAAGCGATCAAAAATGTTCATCGCATAGACTATGAAGGAAAAGAATTGATTTTACTTGGCACAGCCCATGTATCGAAACAAAGTGCCCAACAGGTTCGAGAATTAATCGAGACAGAGAAACCGGATACGGTCTGTGTAGAGTTGGACAAGGGAAGATACGATTCGATCTTTAATAAAAATAAATGGGAAAAGATGGATATCATCAAAATTATTAAAAGCAAGCAAGCCACTTTTTTACTTGTCAATCTTGCTTTATCTTCCTATCAAAAAAGAATCGCCAAACAGTTTGGCATCAACGCTGGGGCGGAGATGATAGAGGGAGTCAACGCCGCCAAAGACATTGACGCAAAACTGGTATTGGCTGACAGGGATATTAAAATCACCTTTTTAAGAATTTGGCGGGGTATGAAATTTTGGGGCAAAATGAAATTGTTGGTCATGATCATCGCCAGTATTTTCTCAAAAGAGGAAATCACAGAGGAAGAACTTGAGAAGATGAAATCCGAGGATATGTTAACGACGACTTTATCCGAACTATCCGATTCCTTTCCAGAATTGAAGGAAACCCTTGTGGATGAAAGAGATCAGTATTTGGCCAATAAAATCAAGACAGCTCCCGGAAAGAAAATCCTGGCTGTTTTGGGAGCAGCCCATATCCCCGGCATCAAACAAGAATTGAAAAAAGAACAGGATATGAAAAAAATAACAACGGTGCCGCAGGGATCAAATGCATGGAAGATTGTGCTTTGGGCTATACCGGTCATCATCATTGCCTTGATCGTTTACACGTTTTTTCTGAATCCACCCTCCGGGTGGGCCCAGATCATGAGTTGGATTCTTTGGAACGGTTCGTTATCTGCTTTGGGAACTTTGGCTGCACTTGCACATCCCCTATCCATCTTAACGGCATTTGCCATAGCACCTGTTTCTTCTTTGAATCCCTTGTTGGCAGCGGGATGGTTTGCCGGTTTGGTAGAAGCACTGATCAGAAAACCTAGTGTAAAAGATTTCCAATCGCTATCTGATGATGTGATGAGTTTCAAAGGATTTTGGAAAAATAAGGTGACAAAGGTTTTATTGGTTGTGATTCTTGCCAACGTTGGCAGTACAATAGGGACACTAATTGGAGGAGCAGAAGTTCTCAGACTATTTTTTCAGAGTCTGTAAAGAAAAGGGGGTTGAATGAAAACTCGTATTTGGAACCCACTTGGTTATCAAATAATCACATCATGTTATTTAAAAATGAGAACCCTTATTTGCTTAGCTTTTATCTTTTTGGCTATTATGTCTTTTGCTGAAAAGATTGAAATAAATGAATTTTCTTATGACAGAAATTTAATAGGTCTTGAACCCATTTTTACCCAAAAAGTAAAAATAACATCTATAGACAAAGATTCTTCAGGTCGAGTTTTTTTAAATATCGTTGATGGCTCAAGGGTTAAATTTTTGGGAATTGATATTATCTATCCCGATGAGGCCATTGCTTTTTTGGGAAAAAATATGGCTGATTCAATGGTTTATCTGTCTTTTGAGGGTAAGGA
>JAYEGQ010000173.1:0-12796 GCA_034659095.1 Thermotogota bacterium | reverse complement strand
AAAGGGATGACGGTTATAAACAAGGGTTGTTTGCATATATCCTTTTACCCATCGTGATCGTTGTCGAATCCAATTCCAAACTTGGGGATTGGCTTCTTCATATGTCGTGGACCGTATGATACCCACTTTATATGATTCGGCTGATGCACGAATCCCCAAGTCTGCATCTTCGGTTGTATTAAACGGATCCCATCCCCCGATTTCACGTAGTTTGTCCACTTTAAAATGATTACTGGTTCCTCCAAGGGGTATGGGCAAATCCATCATGAATAACCCAGGCAACATGTAATCAAACCAGTAGGAATATTCCAGTGTAAAAAGTTTTGTCAGTAGATTCTGATCCTTGTTGAAATAATTTAAGGCACCCTGAAAACAAATATAGGATTCATCGTTGTTTTTAAATGCCAAATAAGACTTTTTCAGCTGATCCGGTTCCGGAATATCTTCAGCATCGTAAATCACAAGATATTCTCCCCTGGAAAAAAATAAGCCGTAATTACAGGCCTTTGGTTTGGTTTGAGGCTGCGAGGGTGGAATCACCAAAAAACGCCAATTTGACGGAGGCTGTGCCTTCTTCGCAGCCTCATACGTTTCTTTATCCTTCTCTTCCAATAAAAGAATAACATCCAGTTTGTTTTGAGGATAATCAAATTTTTTGATGGCCTTAATAAGGGTTTCAATGACATCGGGTTCTTTGAATACAGGAACAAGTACGGTGTAAACAGGTAATTCCGAGTCAAAAATCCCAAGCAATTCTTCCGTTTGTTCTTTATAAATAATCTCATCAATAGAACCGTTGATGGTTAGTATAAATTTAAAGCCTATCATGATTAAATAAACCAACTGTGCGATAAAAATCAGGACGCCTATTGTTTTTAAAGGAAAATAAAAGATAAACATTCCTGCAATAATGGTAAGTAAAGCAAAAAAGGCCACTTGTGGACCTGAAAATACACGGTATGCTGATTCATCCGGTTCCCTGTAAAATAAGCCAAAAATTGAATCATCGGCTAATTTTTCTGCAAAGACGGTTTGGACCAGATCCACCAAATCCAGGTCGGTAATCACCCATTCTTCTATATGATTGACCGAGAAATGTTCCTTAAAAAAGGTAATGGTTCTCTCATTTCCCGGATAGGAATTTAATATAATCAACTTGTCTTCTTCTACAATTTTTTTATAAGGAACGGC
This sequence comes from Thermotogota bacterium, assembly GCA_034659095.1. Taxonomy (GTDB): domain Bacteria; phylum Thermotogota; class Thermotogae; order MWEM01; family MWEM01; genus JASUTC01. The sequence goes on along the minus strand of JAYEGQ010000173.1, from coordinate 11,605 downwards.
CTGCTTACTGAGCACTTCATCTTTTGTGATCCCTTCGAATAGTGATTTATCGATATTTTTTTTGATTGCATCATATTCAGGAGTTGCAAATTTCAGGCCATAATGTCTGCTTAATACTCTGAAGAGTTCAATTCGCTTAATAAAGCCTAAAGATGAAAGAATCCAGCCAATCCTGCCCCCCTGGTTTTTTTGGATCTCAAGGGCTTCATCAAGCTGCCGTTGTGTGATTATGCCCTCAATCAGGCAGATTTGACCGATTCTCTCTCCCTTTAATTCGCTTTGGGACATTCTTATCTGCCTTTCGATGTCTTTTTATAAGAAGAAAGGAGAATAAACAACACAATGACTACGACCAGGAACACGATCCACAACCTGTTTTTTCCCCAAAAAGTAGATGTCGATGCAGCTTCTTCTCCTTGTGATTTTACGGTTAACTCATCACTGCTTACTTCAAACGCAAAGGCTCCCGCTTCCGAGAAAAGAGCAAAATCCGACACCGTTCGTGTCATCTTTTCAAACAACTCTTCGTCAATTTGGATGTTCTTTTTACCAAAGCTAGTAAATACAATTGCAGGCAATGTTTCATAATTAAAAGAATATGCCACATCGAAGATGTCTGTTGTTGCTTTAAACAATACTTCGCCCTTTTTATCCAAAAAGCTGAATGAATCATTGAGATCTGCTACAGAAGTTAAGGCATAAAAATCTTCCGGATGAATTAAAAATATAACGCTATTATATTGAGTGTTATTCAAGTCAAACGCCAGAAATTCTTCCAAAGACATGACTGCTGGAGGGGAAAAACCAGTGGAAACACGTCCCTTTTCATAAGCCAAATTCACTAAATTACTGGCGGTTTGGGTCGAATAATCGGAAACCACATAGATGGTCTGAGAATAAGCCGTATAGGGGAATTCATTTAAGTATGGATCTTGATAAGAACTTTGACTATCGAAGGTAATCCTTGAATCGCCATGAATAATCAGCGAAAACTCATCACAATCACTTTTCTGGTTTTCCATTTCAAAAGTAAAAGTGTTATACGCCCTAAAATATTCAGAAGGTATTTTTATTACAGCTGAAGATTGTTCATGTGAATCGTATGTCCCAAGGTTGATGGACTTGATTAAATTCCCATTTAGAAATAGGTTTAACCAATATCCATCGGATCTGAGCATATTAAAAGTTGAAAATCTGAGATCCAAAACAGCATTTTCAGGAACGCCTTTAAAGGAATCAAGCGTGAAGGGATAACTGACTGTGTTGTTGTAAACAATATCCGCTCTAAAATCATTGATTCCCAGCTGAGAAAAAGAACGGGAGACTGTTTTATCATCTTTATAATTGATCTGAGTAACAGTCATTGACGAAGAAGGAACGATGGAAAGGTAATCGAAAACAAATTGTTCCTCCAACTCTTCAGGTAGATGAATCGTTTTCTCAGTTAACGAAAAGGTACTTTGAGTCTCTTTAAACAAAATAGTGTTGTTCAACCCTGATGCACTCTGGCGAACCTCTAGTTCTCTTTTTAGACCGCTGGATAAATAGCCCATGTATTGGGCTATAGCAACGCTTGCTTGTGATTGTTTTTGAGGCTCATCAACAATCAGTTCGTATTTTTTGTCCGGGTTCATTGGGGATAAAAACAACGGAATAGAAGAGATCTCCTTTTCTGAATAAGCGAATTCAAAAAAACTCTCCTTTTTAAGCCTAAACCACAAGGCGTTTTTATTCAGTCTCAATTGATCGCAAACGGAATAATCCAAAGTAATATGCAATGTAATCCTTGCCATGGTATTGATTTCAATAAGTTCTGAGGGAATTGAAATGTTGATTTCACCTTTTTGCTCCTTAAAATAATCGGTGATCACTGGCATCTCATTCACCATCAAAACGTACATGGAATCTGGGCCGCTAATTTGAGTGAATTCGTAAAAAAACTTGAAGCGAGCATCTTTTACAGAATCAGCATAGACGATGGGAAAATAAAAATCATATGACTGATCAATTCCAATCCCGATAATATCCTGATCGTAATAGATGTCACCAAGATCATAACGAATCTGTTCAAAATTTTCTGCAAATGATAAAAGGCATGTTACGGTTAAGATTAAAATGACTAACGCTCGCTTCATATTTTCCCTCCATATAGATCAATGCTTGCTGTATAATCCTTTTAAAATGATGGTATAATCTAATAAAATAGATATAAAGCGTATATTGCTTTGATTATACACCATTGAAAATTCAAATCAATGATTGAAAAGAAAATTGTCAAGGAGGAATAAATATGTCAATACTCGTATGTGGTGGTGCCGGTTATATTGGTAGTCACACTGTAAAAGCCCTGTTGGAAGCAGGAAAAAGCGTTGTTGTCTACGATAACCTTCATAAAGGTCATAGAGAAGCCGTTCCAAAAGAAGTCCCCTTCTATCTTGGAGATTTACGTTCAAAAACTCAAATAAGAGAACTTTTTGAAACAGAAAATATAGAAGCTGTGATTGACTTTGCAGCTGATTCCCTTGTCGGTGAAAGTATGGGGAATCCATTGAAATACTATAACAACAATGTAGGTGGAACGATTTGTCTATTGGAGACCATGAAAGAATTTGGTGTAAAGTATATTGTATTTTCATCAACTGCCGCCACATACGGCGAACCGGAAAACATTCCCATCCTTGAAACCGAACCCACCACACCTAAAAATCCTTATGGCGAAACAAAACTGACAGTGGAGAAGATGTTGGATTGGGCTGATCAGGCCTATGACATCAAATACACTACCTTACGATATTTCAACGCTGCAGGTGCTCACCCAAGTGGTGAAATCGGTGAAGACCATAATCCTGAAACGCATTTACTACCCCTTATCCTGCAAGTCCCTTTGGGGAAGCGAGAGAGTATCTCCATATTTGGAACAGATTATCCCACAAAGGACGGAACATGCATTCGTGATTATATTCACGTTTCCGATTTGGCATCTGCCCATATCCTATCACTTGAAAAACTAATGAATGGTGGAAAAAGTGAAGTGTTTAATCTGGGAAATGGCGTGGGTTTTTCCGTTAAAGAGGTAATCGAAAGGACAAAGAATGTAACCGGGGAAAACATTAAAACCATAGAAACTAATAGGAGACCAGGTGACCCGGCGGTTTTAATCGCTTCATCAGAAAAAATCATCCAACAATTAAATTGGAAACCACAGTATAACGATTTAGAAGAAATCATAGCCACAGCCTGGAAATGGCATAAGAATCATCCAAGTGGTTATCAAAAATAAAATTTAAAAGTCTCTTTAAATAAATATTTATCAAAAATTAAAAGCATTCAGCTATAATGATGATATAATTGCCCTCGAACATTTTTTATTCAGTTCAGGAGGTATTACGTGTATTCAAGGTTTGTTATTAAGAGGTTGTTTTGGGGTGTGTTTTCATTTATTTGTATTGTTTTTATGTACTCCTGTGTTTTAAATGCGAAATTAGAAGCAACCGCATGTGCTGATGTGGTGAGGATTGTTCGAGGAATTATGCAGCCAGAAGCAGCTAAAACCATTGTCACCATGGGACTGCTTTCCCTTGCCACTGCTTTTGCCGGAAATATCATCGTTGAAATCGTCTTCTCCTATCATGGATTGGGTATGTTGCTTTGGCAGGCCATTCAAACAAACAGAATCAAAATTATGATGGCAAATTTAGTAGCCATCACATTAATCTACTGTGCTGCTCTCATTATCCTTGATCTCATCTATGGATTCTTAGACCCCAGAATCAATTACAACGCTAAATAAAATCAAAAACACCCCTTCCGTTTCCCAACGAAAGGGGTACAATATCCGGAGTGAGGACTTACAGTTGTTGACTGGCTACCTGCATTCCTCGTTTAATGGCTTCTATATTCATTTGGAGCAATTTTGCCTTCTTTCCAGTGAGTTTCTTTTCCAGGGCTTTTTTAACAGCATCCAGGGTGATGATTTTGGCAGCTTCGATATAGGCACCAAGAACCACCATGTTGGCAACCTTCAAATTCCCTATTTCATCTGCGATTTTATTAGCATCGATTTTGACGACTTTGATGTCCGTTCTTTTCGTTTCTATATCGATCGCTGAAGAGTTCAGAATCATGATTCCCTCTTTCTCTAATTCATCTTCGAACTTCAAAAGAGAGGGGATATTCATGGCGATGACTTCTGTTGGTTTGTCTATGATTGGTGAACCTACAGCTTCTTCATCGATCACCACCATACAATTAGCTGTCCCCCCCCTCATTTCAGGACCGTAAGAAGGAAGCCAGGTAACATTTTTTCCTTCTACCATGGCTGCGTAAGAAAGAATCTGACCAATTAGCATAACACCCTGTCCGCCAAAGCCTGAAACGATTGTGCCGTGAAGACTCATTTGTCATCACCTACCCTGTCAACAAAAACGCCAAGAGGATATTCAGAAATCATCTTATCTTTTGCCCATTCAATGGACTCAAGTGGCGTTTGTCCCCAGTTTGTGGGACATGTGGATACGACCTCGATTAGTGAATAACCCAATCCCTTTTGCTGTGCTATAAAGGCCTTTTTAATAGCCTTTTTTGCTTTTTGAATTTGTTGTGGAGTAAACAAAGCAACTCTTTCCAAATAGGCAACACCCTTCAAGTTTTGAAGTAATTCACAAACATGTACCGGATACCCCACATCATTCACATCTCTGCCATATGGTGATGTTGTGGTTTTCATACCTTCTAATGTTGTTGGAGCCATCTGTCCACCGGTCATACCATATATAGCATTATTGATGAATATAGTGGTGAACTTTTCTCCACGGTTAGCAGAATGTACTGTTTCCGCTGTACCAATAGCAGCCAGGTCACCATCACCTTGATATGTAAACACTGTTTTATCCGGCATGGCCCTTTTAATTCCCGTTGCAACAGCTGTAGCCCTTCCGTGTGCGGCTACAGTTCCATCCACATTGAAAAATTCATACGCAAAAACAGAACATCCCACCGGAGCTACCATAATAGTGTTTTGTGTCAATTCCATTTCGTCTAAAATTTCTGCAACCAACCTATGCGCTACGCCATGCAAGCAACCCGGGCAATAGGTAAATTCTTTATCCGTCAAAGCTTCAGGTCTTTTCATGATCAATTTTTCAGCCATAATCATACCCCCATTTCCTTTTTCAAAGCGTTAAGGACTTCTGTGGGTGTTGGTACCACACCGCCCATTCTTCCGTAAAAGGGTGTTGGCACCTTTCCGTTAACACCAAGTCGTACATCTTCAAGCATCTGTCCGGCACTCATCTCAACACTCATGAGGAACTTGCATTTCTCAGCAGCCTTTTCAACCGCCTTGTAAGGGAAAGGCCAAAGAGTGATGGGGCGAATGAGTCCTACTTTAATACCCTCTTCTCTTGCCATTTTTATAGTTGTCTTAAGAATTCTAGCCATTGTACCGTAAGCCACAAAGGCATATTCAGCGTCTTCCATCAAATACTCTTCAACTCTGACTTCATTATTTTCTATTTTTTTATAAGTTGCCTGATACCGTTCATTCATCTTTTCAAGCTTCACAGGGTCAATATCAAAAGAGGTTACCATATGCTTTTCTCTTCCATTGGTTCCCCTTAAAGCCCAGCCTTCATGAACTGCCTTTAAATCGTTATTTGAAAATTCCGGAAGCGTCACCGGCTCCATCATTTGTCCAAGCATACCGTCTGCAATGATCAAAGCGGGAGTTCTGTATTTATCAGCCATATCAAAGGCCAAACTGATATGATCTACGGCTTCCTGAAGTGTGGAAGGTGCTAAACAGATGAGTCTGTAATCACCGTGTCCACCACCTTTAGTTCCTTGAAAATAGTCCGATTGTGCCGGTTGAATATCTCCCAGACCAGGACCTCCTCGAACAACATTAATGAATACAGCAGGCAATTCTGCTCCTGCAATGTAAGAAACACCTTCCATCATCAATGAAAAACCTGGTGATGATGTGGAGGTCATAACCCTGGTACCCGTACACGCTGCTCCGTATACCATATTGACTGCTGCTACTTCACTTTCAGCCTGTAGGAAAGTACCGTCAATCTCAGGAAGTCTTCTGGACATATACTCTGGAAGCTCACTTTGTGGTGTTATAGGGTAACCAAAATACAATTTACAGCCAGCTCTGATAGCAGCTTCACCCATTGCCTCAGTTCCCTTCATCATTATTTTATCGTTAGTCATTCTTTCACCTCGCTCTTTTTCATTAGATTTCAATCTTGTGTGATTTTATAAACTTTGATGCATGTATCCGGACATGTCATATAGCAAAAACCGCAACCTATGCATTTACCTTCCGGATCATCCGGTTGGGCCGGATGGTATCCCTTCATGTTAAAACCATCTGAGAAAGAAATGACCTTTTGTGGACATGCGTTGATACATAATCCGCAACCTTTGCATCTTTCCTCATCAATCTCAATATATGCTCTTTTGGGCATCTTCTAACCTCCCTCTTAATTTTTCCGTAAAACTTAAAATTGGGGTTTCATAAATCTCTCTATGATGAATTTTTCATATTGCGTTTCAACTTCCATACCTTTTTCAACCACCGTACACAGAACTGGTATACCTGTTTTTTCAGAAAGTTCAGTTATATAGCCTTCTCCATTCTTTATTACTTGGGCATCCGTCTCATCAGCCAAGTTTGTGTTATTAACCAAATAATCCGCTCTGATTCTTCCCTTTACTGTTAATGCTTTAATTTGATTTTTTACCTTTTCCAAATCCTCGGCAAATGGTCTATGTTTGTTAATAATCAACAATCCTACATAGCTGACGTTTCTGATAAAATTATTCAACGATCCTAAAACCGCTGCACCATCGTCATTCCCGCCAACATCAAGTATGTTTTTAAATGCCTGATTTTGAATATAGCCACCCACTTGCGGTACGATGATGGGTAAATCTGCCTTCATTAAATGCTCTGAAGGTGTAATTACTTCTATACCTTTCTCCTGTAGTTGATCTTTCACATCCCTGGATCTAAAATAGGAGCTGATGGTATCGATATCTGCAAGAGAAACCTTGTCATATTTTTCTTTAACCTTTAACGCTGTATTGATTGCCAATTCAGTTTTTCCAGAACCAAACATTCCAAATAAAATGATCAGCTTGTTTTTTTCTATTATAGAATTGAATAATCTCAATATCTTTCACCAAAAACCTTATAATATCTCTTCAGCAAATGACTTAATACGTCTTTCCCCATTTAATGCACCCAGAGCGGCGTAGGCGAGGGCTTCTTCTTCATCTCCACCGGGATAGACAAAAATTCTCGCCAGGAAACCCACGTGGTCACTAATCCATTTCACCACATGGTCATTGTCATAGGCCAATCCACCGGTAAGAACAATCCCATCAATTTTTCCTCTTAAAGGAGCGGACATCTTTCCAATCCATTTACTGATTTGATAAATCATAGCTTTGTAATAGAGTTCAGAATTCTTGTCTCCATTACGTATTCTTTTTTGAATTTCAACTGCATCGTTGATTCCCAAATAAGAAATAAGCCCTCCTTTTCCCTTGAGATTCTTTTTCATCTCATCCTTAGTGTATTTACCACTGAAACACAAATCGATAAAACTGCATAATGGCAATGTTCCGGATCTTTCGGGTGAATATGGGCCACCTCCATCCAAGGCGTTGTTGACATCGATGACCTTACCTTGCTTATGAGCGCCAATTGAAATTCCTCCACCCATATGCACTACAATGAGATTAATTTTATTATAGGGTTTCCCTATTTCTTGAGCAGCTTTCATGGCAACCGCTTTTTGATTCAACGCATGGAAAATGGACACTCTTTTCATGGCCGGATCCCCTGAATATCTTGCTAATTCACACATTTCATCAACAACTACAGGATCGGCGATAAATTTCGGAATATTCGTTCCTTTCGTCAATTCATAAGCCAAAATTGCACCCAAACTTGAGGCATGTTCTCCGTATTTTCCAGTTCTTAAATCCTCCAACATGGTTTCATCAACTTGATATACACCACTGGGAATGGGTCTTACTAATCCCCCACGTCCAATAACAGCTGAAAAATCTGAGATTTGTAATTTAGATTCAGTTAAGAAATTTTTTATGATATTTTCTCTAAATTCATATTGATCCACGATCTTCTCAAATGGTTCCAGTTCTTCAGCACTATGTCTTAAGGTTTTAGTGAGATACTCATTTTCACCATCATAAATCGCCAGTTTTGTTGAAGTTGAACCGGGGTTAATGACTAAAATTTTCCCGCTCATTTAACCACTTCCGAAAGCAGTACGTTAAAGGCAATTGAATGGAGTTTAGTCTCATCACTGTCAGACCTGGAAGTTAAAACAATAGGTACACTGCCTCCTAAAATAGAAGTAGCAAGTTTCGCTCTAACAAGGAATACCAGTGCTTTATACAACATATTTCCCGCTTCAATATTAGGAGCAATCATAATATCTGCTTTACCGGCAACAGGGCTTTTTATACCTTTATGTTCAGCTGATTCGATTGAAACCACATTATCCAAAGCAAATGGACCATCCACTACTGCACCTTTTAGCTGGTTTCTGTCAGCCATCTTTGAAATAATCGCCGCATCCATCGTTGCAGGCATTTTTGAGTTTACCGTTTCCACAGCTCCTAAAATTCCCACTTTGGGCATTTCTATACCCAACGCATTAGCTGCTTGTATGGCATTTTTAATCAGGTCAACCTTTTGTTCCAACGTAGGGGTGATCACCAATCCTGGATCGGCGAGAATCAGCAATCGATCAAAACCGGGTACTTCGAAGACGGCATTCAAACTCATGGTTTTTCCAGTCTTGAAACCGTATTCGTCGCGAAGCAATACCTTTAGAAGACTTCCCGTTTTTATGCCACCCTTCATAACGGTATGTGCTTCGCCGTCTTTGACTAATTGTGCGGCTTTCATAGCAGCATCTATTGGATCGGAAGAATCGTATAATTTATAATCTGAACAGTTTGCACCGATCTCTTTCAAAATTGCTTCGGTTCGTTCTTTATTACCACATAAACAAAAATCGGCAATACCAATCTTTTTTGCCATTTTCGCGGCATTTAATACTGTTTCATCATCAGAAGCGACAACGGCTATGGTCTTTGTGTAACCTTTGGCTTTTTCGATTATTTCTGAAATTTTTTTGATCACGAATGATTCACCTCCTGAAAAGAAAAGGTCCTGGGATTCTCTTCGCCTCTCAGGACCCTCAAACATCCCGTAGCAAGGGCTTCTAGTTCATTTTCTCCCGGAACAATCGTTACCAGAGAATAACTGGATATGTATTCTTTTATCATCTCTACGAAATCGACACTGTGGGCCAAGCCTCCTGTCAGGATAATGCTGTCCACATCTCCTTTTAGAACGGCACACATTCCGCCGATTTCTTTACCGATTTGATAGGCCATGGCTTGAATCACTTCCATGGCTTTAGGATCGGTTTCAGCCTTTTTATAGGCCTCACGAAGGTCATTCGTGTTCAAATAAGCCTTCATTCCAGAATTTTTTGTAAACTTTTTTTTAAGTTCCTTAGCGGTGTAATCCCCCGAATACGCCATCTTAAGAACTTCTCCCATGGGTAATTCCCCACTTCTTTCCGGACTAAAGGGTCCCTCTTCATTGGCATTATTTACATCAATGATTTTCCCCTGCCTCTGTGCTCCAATTGAAATACCTCCACCAAGATGAGCAATTACAAATTTGCATTCTTCATAGGGCTTTTCAATTTCCTTTGCGATGACCCTGGCAACTGCCTTCATGTTCAAAGCATGGACAAGGCTATTTCTTTTCAAATCCGCAAAACCCGATACCCTGGCTAATTCATAAAATTCATCAATTGATATAGGATCTGTAATATAAGCCTTTGTATTTGCTTTTTTTGCAAAATCATATGCTATTACCGCTGCAAGATTTGATGGATGATCCATATGACTTTTGTTTTTAAGAAAATCCACCATCGCATCATTAACTGTATACGTTCCACTCTCAAGGGGAGGTAATATGCCACCTCTTGCGGCAAAGGCATCATACTCTTCAATGGATTCACCACGTTCTTTTATAAATTTTAAGATATCTCTTTTTCGAATCTCAAGTTGTTCCATTGAGCTGTGCATGTGATCAAACTGAGATGCATCATGAATGATAGTCTCACCATCGAGCATCACATCATCATGAAATTTGCCAATTTTTGTGGAAGTAGAGCCGGGATTAATGGACAAAATCTTAAACATTGATTACCAACCCTTCATTTCACTATATTCATTTATGGTTTTTAACAATCTTTTTGTTCCTTCTATAATTTCATCACGTGAAGGCAGGCAGAAAGAAATTCTCATACAGTTTTTAACCTCTTCACGTGATTCTTCATTAACGGAGAATGCTTCTCCAGGGATGTAAATGATCTTGTTCTTTTTAGCGATTTCAAGCATTTCACCTGTATCGTATTGCTTAGGCAAACATGCCCAGGTAAAAAGTCCACCATGCGGATAAGTCCAGTTTATACCGTCAATCTGAGTGAGTATTTCGTCAAAAGCCTTCATCATTGTATCTCTTTTTGAAGCATATAATTCAAGTGTTGGTTTCATTCCAAGTATGGGATCATTTTTTTCTAAATACCTGGCTGTGAGTCTTTGGGTCAAGCTGGATGAACAAAGATCTGCTGCTTGTTTTCCCATAACCAATCGTCTTACCATCAGCGGATCACCAATCGTAAAGCCCATTCTCAAACCAGGAGATAACACTTTACTAAAAGTATTCAACAATAAAACAGGATTAACTTCATATTTCTCATCATCCTGAGCCAGTTTGTAGATTGTCGGTATCTTTTCTCCTTCAAATCTCAAAGCACCGTAGGGATCATCTTCAATGATAATTAGGTCTTTCGAGTAAGCGTAATCCAAAAGTTGTTTCCTCTTCTCCAAGGAAAGAGAAATGCCTGTCGGATTATCAAAATTACTGACGATATAGATAAATTTCAGTCGTTGCAGTTCATTATCAGACAATGCATCTATTTTTTTCTGCAACAGATTCATATCGGGTCCGTCCTCTTCCATGGGAACCGTGATGAATTTCGGGTCTCTTACCTTAAAGGCACTTGCAGCCCCAAGATAAATCGGGGAACAGATGGCACAGATACTGTCTCTATCCAAAAAAGTTCGTCCGATAAGATCCAAGGCCTGTTGACTACCGGTGGTTATAATTACATTCTCAGAAGATAAGCCGGTAATGCCATCATGTTTTTCAAGTAATTTGATGTATTCATTCCTTAAAATTTCATCCCCTTCTGTTGTACCGTATTGAAGGGAAACTTTATGTTCATTTTCAATGACCTCCTTTGCAATTTGGGCCATCTCATGTCTTGGAAAAGTATCCGGATCGGGAACTCCACCACCAAATGAAATCATTCCGGGTATCGAAGTAGATTTCAATAATTCCCTAATAATACTTGCCTTTGTATTTTCTGCAATCCAAGAAAGCTTTGCATTGATATATTGTTCTCGCATTGACATAACAAGCACCTCCTGTATGCTTTTATTATCTTCATAATAATTCTAACAGAATAGTCCATGC
>JAYEGQ010000172.1:0-12876 GCA_034659095.1 Thermotogota bacterium | reverse complement strand
CTTCATTTGTCTGTGATTCATTTACTCACCTCAATTGTTTGCAGTGGTGGGTTTCCTTCCATTTTCACATTATCTCCTTTGGTTTAATATCAATGTTTGTTATTTTCCCCCTAAATTATATCGTTTTCCACAAAAGAATAATAATCCTTGGCGTTGAAAATGATGTGATCCAATAAACTCAGGCCTAATAAAACCAATGGGACAGCCCCTTCGGAAAATGCGCTTAGTTTCATATTCACCCCCCTTTAGAAAAGTGTGTTTTCGAAAGAGGGAAAAAGGCTAAACGGGATGGGAGCTTTTTCAAATACCTCCGTCCCTATCGCTTTTGTGCATCTTTTTTCCGGTAGGCAATTTTGCTTCCTTTGCCTTCGTCCAATCTTTGCCATTCCAGATGGTCTCCAAATAGTTTTTCAATCGTTTCTTTATGCTCATGGATTCGATCAAATAATTCTTTGTTCTCTTTTTGGGATCCTTGATTAATATTAAGTTCAATTCTTGCTTCATTTCCAGTGACGGCAAACACATATTCTAAACCACCATAACCACTGCCGCGTGCTATCCAATTATCCTTTGATGGGCTAATATTCTTAAATAGATCCGATTTCTCATTCATCGCTTGCAGGAGATGAGTCCAAAAAGCAATCCTGACCGTATGCCGTGTTTGCTGTTTCTGCTTGTTAATCAGTTCTTCCTGTTTCTTGTTCGCTATCTTTATTAAATATTCTTCTGCGTCTACAATAGGAATGATTTGCTCCGTATCCAATAGGATTTGCCCATTTAATTCATAAGGCGTAACCTTGATACACTTAATTTGGATATTATGTTCCAGAAGCCACATGGTTGTGGATGTCACTTCTTTTCTGAAATTGGCTGCTATCATGATTAACCGTTGATCATCATTGTTGAGGTCAACTTCATTGAAATCGTCTGCTCCAAGGTGTTCACATATCAGCTTCTCTGCATATTCATTTTTTCCTTGTTCATCAAGGTACCTTTGAAATATATCTTTAATATCACTCTTGGTAAGGCTTGAACAGTAAGATGCATATTTCAATGATTGCCATACGACATCTCTACCACTATCATCTAATTTGTTTTCGATGATAACCAGATTTCCGTTTTCATCAATTGCCAGTAGATCTAATCTTTCATTTGTATCATCAAAACCACTGAATTCTTTTTGAATAATAAGCAATCGTTCTCCCAAAATATCCGTGTTTTTACAAATCCACTCCTGAAGATGCTGCCTCTCCTTGAATTGCAACTCTTTAAAAGTTTTCTTGTCTATTGACAACGCTTCGTTCTTTTCTCTATCAATTAAAAACATTCTTCTCCCCCTAAGGCTCATTTTGTTTCCGAGGGGACAGTCCCCTCGGAAAATGTTATTTTTCAATAATGGCTTTAAAACAATTATTCTCCCGATCATCAATAAAATTGATCTTTGGATACGCCTTTAGGGCTCTGCGTATGCCATTCCCCAACCCTCGATAAGGGAGTAATTTTGTCGCAAATGATGCTAAAATAGGATTGCGAATATTTGAGTTACCGGATTTAATGTTTTCTATGGTCAAATTATTGGGAAGATGTCCGGGACTGATAACTTCAATTCTATTATTAAAAATGAAAATTCTGATAGGAGCCGAAATGAAATAATCCCGATGAATCAGTGCATTGGCTATTAATTCTTCCAATACGATCCTGGGAATTTCAGGTTCTCCTAATGAGTTGACAGTTTTATTTGATTGCTTTTGTCTGATATTTCTTGATATAAACGAAATAACCTGCTGAAAAATATCTGATACCTTACCCACAATATCCCGACTGTCAATATAGTTTTCTTCATCAATATCGTTTCCAGGGTAAGCAACCGCTTTTGCAATATAAGCGGGTAATCTGAAATGAGGTTGTTTGGCAAAAAGAAGGGCTCCTGCTATATTGAGCACACCCGACTTAGCAAGATTCATGTTTTCAAAGATGATTTGCAGGGAATTCTCTTGTTGTTCAAGTTTTTCTCCATACTCTTTTTTAAAAAAGTCTTCAAAAAAAGACAAATCAACATCAGCCAAAGACAACCCATTCGCAAGCTGCTCGTCTCCATGAATCCGATTAGAAGCCTGAAACATTCTTAGCAATTCATCAGGGGAGGTCACCCTCCTTTTATCTGCCCCATTTTTCACGAATATGTTTCCGGAGCGGTCCATATACGGCTTGCTAATTCCCTTGAAAACTTTTATAGCGATAACCACACCTTCAGGGTGAAGTATATTTTCAGTTTCTACCGCAATAGGTGGTTTGATCATCGAATTTGCAGCATTTGATATCCGATTATCCAGTCTTTTTTCATTTATCATACGATTCGTTAAACCTTCTACCTCGTTTGTAGGAGTGATACCAACAAAGATTGTTCCCCCCTCGGTATTACTGAATGCGATCATTTCTTGTGCTAAAGTAACTTCAGAAACCTCTGATGTTTTAAATTGGCATTTTGAATCCTTACCACATGCAATCCTCTCTATCAAACTTGAAGTTTCCATTTTAACATTATCTCCTTTGGTTCAAAAACAATGTTTGTTGATTTTCCCCCTAAATTATCTCGTTTTCCACAAAAGAATAATAATCCTTGGTGTTGAAAATGATGTGATCCAATAAACTCAGGCCTAATAATTGGGCGGCCTCTTTCAGTTGTTTTGTGATGGTAATATCTTCCTTGCTGGGATGGACTCCACCCTGGGGGTGATTGTGGGCGATGATGACTGCGCATGCCCTTTCAGATAATATATCTGCAAAGACTTCTCTGGGGTGGACATGGGTTTTGTTCACCAGACCCATGCTGACGACTCGGACATTCATGACTTCGTTGGCACCGTTGATGGAAATGGAAAGGAAATGCTCCTGTTTTCTGTCTGCATAATGACGGATCAGGGGTAATACATCTGCCGGGAATTTAATCTTTAAGCCTTCAGGTTTGATTCTTCTTCTGACAAACTCAAAGGCTGCCGCAATGGAAGCGGCTTTGGCGTTGCCGATGCCATCAATCTTAATCAAATCATGAGCAGAGAATGACAGGCCTTTTTCATCGATGATTCTGACGATCTTTTTGGACAAGGTCAATACATCGTCCTTTTGAGTGCCTTTTCCAAGAATAATGGCCAGTAATTCCTGATCGGATAATGAGGAAGCCCCACGCTCCAGAAGCTTTTCCCTTGGTCTTTCGTTGATGGGCAGGTCTTTAATTTTTTTCATTGTTTCCCTTTCTTTTTAGTTTTCTTTGTGGTTGAGCTCTTTTTGGCCTTTTTCAACGTCGCTTCCATCTTGGTCTTTTCTTCCAATATCCGTTCCAAAAGCTTTTCGGCAGGTTCATCGGTAGGATTCTGAGGGACCAGTTCCCCACGAAACGCCTTGGCCATGACGGATTGGGAGAGCTTATCCACTCGCTCTTTGGCTTGCCGATAATTGGTTTCAACTTTATCTGCCAGGGCAAACAGCTTGTCTACTTGGCGAACAATTTCTTTTTGTTCTTCCAGGGGTGGGAGAGGGAGTTCAAAATGAGCCAATTTCTGTGCGTTGATATTCGATTGACTAACTCCATCTGATTTTTTCCGATAACAATAATCCTTTGCATAACCTGAATTTAAAGTATAGTTTAGATAATAAGCATTTACAACATCATAATTATTGATTCTTATTAAGTAACCTGCAAATATTGCCCTTCTTTCACCAGTATAAATTGAAGTCTTTCCAACAAGTTCTGGACTGTTTGTACGATTAAAAAGGACTGTATACTTTTTTAATAAATACTTTTTAATTTCACTTTCATTCGAAGTATAGGCAAGATCAGACCAATCAATTTTCCCGTCTTTAAGATTACCCATTCTTAAAACAGGTATTTTTCCTTCTTTATGGGATTTTTTAGAAGTTCCATACTGAAAAGATTCACAAATTTTTTTTAAAAAAACGAAACGCCATGATGTAGGTAATTGTTCACTATTTTCTGTTTCAACTTCATCAAAAATTTCTTTAACTTTTTCTCTTTGTGTTGTTGAAAGACAATCGTTTACTCTTTGTGAAAATACCTTTTTTATAAGAGTTTCCGCACTCTCAACTTCTGGATGCTCTTCCCGCCACTTCTCTGTCAATTTCCCAGTGACCGCAGCGGATAGAACCGATTGGCGAAACCGTTTAAGAATAGCCGGAATCTTCTCCAGCCGTTCTTTCACTGAATCTATACGGGGTATGATAGCATCCAATTTGGCAACAATGCGTTTTTGTTCGTTGAGGGGGGGGAGAAGGAAGGATAATTCTTCGATTTCTCCAGCACTTATGTTTTGTATTCCACAACCTTTACCACTTTTTTCTATAATATATGCAATATAAGTAAAATAATAGAAAAATAAATTTCTTAAAAGATATTTGCTATAAAAATTCAATTTCCCTGTTCGCTGATTTTGTAATGCTGGAAAATCATAATTGTAAACCGAAACTTTTCCTAAAGACCCTGACATCGCTATCAATATGTCACCTTTTTCTATAGTAAAGTTTGATTTTTTCACTAAAAAACTGCTGTCCAAATATTGACAGTTCTTCAGAGAAACTGAATTTTCGACTAAGTTAGTCTGTTTAATTAGAGGAATACCAGTGCTTTTAAAATCCTTTGATTTAAAGGCATATCCATTTCGAATTCCCAAAACACTTCCTACCTTCGTCTTAATCCATCCTCTTGGAATCTTCTCACTCATTCCAATTCCTCCAACTCGGCTTCAATTTCCTCTACGGTTGGCAATGATGATTTCAAGTCTTCCGGTAATACTCTCGTTATTTCATATGCACTTACACCAATAGGTTTATTCATGTCTTTAAGTGAATATTCAACAACCGTTTTCTTTTTGGATTTGCAGATAAGGATTCCTACAGTAGGATTATCTGTTTCCATTTTTAAAATATCATCAACAGCTGAAACATAAAAATTAAGTTTGCCAACAAATTCCGGTTTGAATCTCACTGATTTAAGCTCAACAACCACATAGCAATGCATTCGAGTATGATAAAACAAGAGATCAATGTAGAAGTCTTCTTCATCCACTGTGATCTTGTATTGATGACCTATATAGGAAAAGCCCGCACCCAGCTCCAATAAAAATTTGCTGACATGCCTAATCAGTTCATTCTCCAACTCTTTTTCGTTATATTTTTCTCGTAAACTTAAAAAATCAAAAACATAGGGATCTTTCAAAGTTTGCCGGGCAAGGTCAGATTGCGGAGTGGGTAAAACTGTGGAAAAATTTGTCAGAGCCTTCCCTTCTCGCTCATAAAGCTTGTTGTCTATCTGATGGCTTAGTACAGCACGAGACCAATTGTTCTCTATGGTTTTTTTTGCATAAAAAACAGCCTCTAAATGGTTTTTGCTTTTACTCATGATTACCAAGTTATGTCCCCAAGGGATTTGTGTCACGAGATATTTTATATCTTTTAATTGGCCAACAAGCTGTTGACTAATTTCATTTTTTTCATTCCAGAATAGAAACCATTGTCGCATGTATTTAATATTGGTAAGTGAAAAACCTCTCACATCAGGAAATTCATCCTGAAGGTCTTTTGCAATTTGTTCTAAAAAACCTCCGCCCCATGCAGCTTTTTTTTGCTTTTCAGTAATCTTGTCCGCCAATTCCCAGTACAGTTCAATCATTTCACGGTTAACTGCTACGGCTGCTTTTATCTGTACTGATTTTATCCGACTCTTAAGATCAGAAAGAAATCGAGTGTAGTTTTTATCTTTATGTAAAAGGCTACTCATTCCAATTCCTCCGACTCTATCTCGTCCATAATCAGTTGGAGTTCATCCACGCAAGCACTCAGTTCGGTGATGGCATCGGCAACCAATAGTTCCGGTTCGGGTAGTGAGTTTGGGTCTTCCAGGTTGTCGTCTTTTAGCCAGGCAATGTCCAGGTTAAATGCTCTTTCTTTAATCTGGGAGTATGAGAATTCTCTGAATCGGCCTTCTTCACCAAGGTCTTTTCGTTTTGAGCGACCGTTGGGGTCTTCTCCGTAGCACTTCTCAAAATCTTCGAACATCGTCGGAGTCAAGGGGCGTTCTTTTTTGGTGACACTGGGTATGTTGGTTCGGCAGTCGTATATCCAGGTGTTTTCAGTCTTCAGGCCCTTTTGAAAAAAGATGACGTTGGCTTTAACCCCTTGGCTGTAAGGAGTAAAAGTTCCGTTAGGCAGGCGTAAAACGGTGTGTACGTTACAGTCTTCCATAAGGTAACGAATCACATCTCCGGCTGCGTCGGCAAAGAGTACGTTATCCGGCAGGACCATGGCCGCTCGCCCCCCCGGTTTCAGGATGGTAACCACGTGTTGGATGAAGTTCAACTGTTTGTTGCTGGTGCTGACGGTAAAGTCATCACGCACCGGTGCCTGATTAGCTCCTTTTGTACCAAACGGGGGATTGGTCAGGATGCAGTCGTAACGCTCTCCACGATCCGGTTCATAAATACTGTCCCCCATATAAATGGTCGGTTCCAGTCCGTGAAGAAAGAGGTTCATCAGGGCAAGCCTTCGAGGGCGAGGAACCAGTTCCTGGCCGTAAAAGGTTTCTTTTTTGATGCGTTTCACTTCATTTCTATTCAAAGCACCTTTGGTAAGGTTCATCAGCCATTCATAGGCCATCATCAAAAACCCGGCCGTTCCGCAGGCAGGGTCACAAATTTTGAAGGTTTTATTTTCTCTTGGATCGGGTTGCATCACATTCACAATGGATTGAATCAACACTCTGGATGTAAAGTACTGTCCGGCACCTTTTTTTCCTTCTGCTGCTGATTTTTCCAACAGGCCTTCAAAGGCAGCTCCTTTAACATCCACTTCCATGGCGGACCAGTCTTCTTCATCAATCATGTTGATGATCTTTTTCAAGTTGACCGAGTTGGTGAAGCGGGGCATGGATTGGTTAAAGATATCTCCCAGAAGTCCTGGTTGTCGGCTGAGTGCCCGGAGTATCTGGGCAAAGGCATCCAGGAGTTCGGTTCCGGACTTTTGTGTAAAGGGTGTCCATGAACAATCCAGTTTGACAAGTTTCTTATTGTCTTCATATGTAATGTTCGACAGATCAATCCCTTTTTCATGGGACATTTTTAAAAACAGGAGATAGGTTAATTGTTCGATATAATCGCCATAATCGATCCCGTCATGGCGCAGTGTGTGGCAAAAACCCCAGAGTTTGCTGACAACATCAGACATTTATGAAAAACCCCTTTCCGTGATTGTTTGGGGAACATTTAAGCGGCAACCGCTTCGTTGATTTCCCGCAGGATGGGTTCAAAATCATTGCCAAAGATCTGTCTTGCTCTGTTTAAACCGCCATGTCGGGTGAAAATAGGCATGATTTCAAAATCTTCCGGGGAAATCGCCAGATTTTTGATCAAATGTTCCTTGATATAGTATAACCAATTTTTTTGCTCTTCTGAAAAATGATGTTTGTGTGTCAGTTGTGCTACGGCCTTATCGACCCTTTCACGGGCCGTTAATATTGGAGACTTGGCATTTGAGGCATGTTTCACCATGGAGATAATGTCCGCCAGTGGCTTTTTATAGACTTGTTCGTGACTTTGTTGAAGATATTTTTCAGTGAAATCGTTCTGCTTTAATTTGTCCCGAAGGTCTTCCAATGCGTCGGTATTCCAGTTGGAAGGTCTTGAAAGGAGAATGTCGATGGCTTCTATTTGTTCCGGGTTCTTTTGAACAAACGCTTCAAAGAGTTTGAGATAATCTTCCGGTTTTTGATAATCCCCACCGGCACGAAACATGACTTCATCATTGACCGTATCTTCATGGTCGTAAGCGATGATGTATTCCCTTTTCGGTCTTGGATAATGTTCAAGCAGTTCTTGAAATTCTTTGTTCATGAGAAGTTTCATGGACTCTGTGAAGTGATTCTTTAGATTATCTTTGAGTTGATCGGCATAGACTTTCATGTCTCCATCGGAAATGTATTTGGAGAAGGCTTCACGAGCCTTGGACCCCATTCGATTGTCAATGCGCCGGAGTCGTTTAATCAGTCGGTTGATATTGTATTCACGGTCCCGGTTATCATAAATCCTTTGGATGATTTCAGCGATTGGAAGGGTCTCTTTTTGGAGCGTGACGTTGAAATCTGTGGTGTTTTTGAAATATTGGATCAATCCACCGTCGAAACAGTCAAAAATAGTAAACTTTTCTTTGTTGATTTCAGGACATAACCGGGTCCCTCGTCCCAACATTTGAACCCAAAGAATTCGAGACTTGACCATTCGCATGAAGACCACCATTTCGATTGCCGGGATATCCACCCCCGTGGTTAGCATATCCACCGTTACCACGATCTTGGGTTCGGGCCGGTTTCTGAACTGGCGGATTTTCTGCAATGGTCGGTCAACCGTTGCGCTTCCGGTTATTTTAACGACAAAATCATCCCCTTTGCCGTATACTTCTTTGCAGGCTTGGACTACGTGATCTGCATGGGACATGTGATCCAAATCATTGACGGCAAAAATCAACATCTTGGGAAAACGTTTATATTCTTCTTCATATCGGTCTGTGTGTTTTTTTATGGTGGTGATGATTTTCTTAATACTATCGGGGGATGTTATTTTCTGTTCAATTTCATTGGCACTAAACTCTCTTTCATCTTCCAGCTGATCCAATTGTTCCAATCCGGTTTGAGTATCGATTTCACCCACCAACTCTCCCTCTTTGAGAAAAACACCGTTAATATGAATATCCGAGTTGATCTTGACCGCATCGTAATCGACCAAATAGCCATCCAAGATGGCCTGTTCGGTGCTGTATGAAAACACTTTGTTTTTGAACATTGAAAGAGTGTGTATCGCAGGTGTTGCCGTCAAGCCAATTTTAACGGCATCAAAGTAGTCCAGGACGTATTTCCAGCATCCTGTTTCTTTTGCAGAATAACCCCGATGGCATTCATCTGCAATGATTACATCAAATGCGTTAATGGGGATATCCAGCTTATTGGCATCAACATCATATTTAAAATCACTAAGCGCCTCTTTGCCCAACAGGTTAATGGACATACGTTGTATGGTTGAAACGTAGATAAAGGTATGCTTTTTCTGAGGGTTTGTTAAATAGTCTTCGGGTAAGACCTTGGGATCAAAATTGGCTTTGTCTTCCAGGTCTTCCCGCTTGAACTTTTGGCTGTATACCTCATAATCTTTGTCCAATTTTAGTCCTTCCGGTGTTTCAAAGGCAGAAATGGCAGATACCGTTTGGGCTGCCAGAGCCCGCCTGTCTACCAGAAAGAGAATGCGTTTGGCAAATCCGGATTTCAACAGTCTGTATATGGAAGACACCATGGTAAAAGTTTTCCCTGTTCCAGTTGCCATGGCAATTAACAAGGACTTTTTCCCCTCACAGAGATTCTTTTCGATCGCTTCAATGGCCTTTATCTGATAAGGCCGTAAACGTGAAATCTCTTGAACGGGACGTTGTTCAAACCATCGTTCAGCCTTTTGTGTGTCTTTGTTATATTTATCCAACAGGGTTTGTGGAGAGTGGAAGTCTTTCAGCTGATAAGCCGTGTTTTCTTTCTTACGAACATCAAGATGATAGATCAGCTCCCCATTAGTGGAGTAAAGAAAGGGGACTTTATAGTCTCGCCACTCGCCAACAGTATTTGGAACACTTCTTGCATATCTTTTCGCTTGTTCGAGAACATTGCCAGGACCAGTAGCAACCTTTTTTGATTCAATAAGGCCAAGAAGTTTGCCTTTGACAAAAAGGGCATAATCAGCCGGTCCTGTTTCAGTGGGGAATTCCTCAACAGCATGGGCTTCTAAAGATGCATAATCAGAAACTTTATTATACTTTATGATGGTCCAATTTAGTATCGGTGATTTCAACTTCTTGTCTATCAGAGTTTTTCTCGTCTCTTTTTCTGATTTACACATCTTCTATCCTCCTAAAACATGTTTTTCTTATCTAATAAATTTTGGCTTGATTTGTTATCAAACGTCAAAAAAATCTATAGAAGTATAATAGTTTAAGACAAAGAGCCCGGTGAACCTCGGGGGCTGTTCCTTATCTTTTAATTTGCCACCTTTCATTGTGTTTTTTGTCTTTGAGGCCAAATTCAAATTTCGTTAAGGGGTTCAGGCTTCTTTTCAAGACTTCCAGGTTTAAATCCGGTGTTTCTTCAAGGATTTTACCCAATAAAGCCCTCGTTTTGGGTGGGTAATCAAAGGAAAGGTTTATTATTTTTCTTTTTTTCTTTTTTGATAAAGCCTCAATATACATTTTGATAAGCCTGTAGGATTCATTAATGTCTGAATCGGGGATTTTTTTAATATTCTTCAGAATATCTAAATATTTTAACAATTGGATGGTCTCTTCGCTGATCTTTGCCTTATTTTCTACATATTTTATTTTGATTCCCATGATTACTTTAGGTTTTCTCCGAGTTCTAAATGCTATTTCAACAACGTTTGAAATTTGCGTTGTAAAGCCAAGTTTATTGTACATGTTCACGCCTGTGATATAGCCGATTGTTTTCTTTTTGGGTTTTATTTCATTCCGGATGATTTCTTCTGTGTTTGGTTTTAATTCACCGAATCTTGTTTTTTGCGGTTTATAAAAAACCCCTTTTTCTACGGATTTTATTTTTTGGTTTTTGGTTAATCTGCTTAAACTCTTTGAAAGGGCGATATAATTATCTGTTATATCAGAGAATTCAGAGTAATTAAATACTTTTCCCGGTTCTATTTGTTCAATTTTATCTATAACCATAGAATTGATAGAATTCATCATCATCCCTCCAATAATGTCAAGTTTTACGCGTAATATACTTGACGAATAATTATACCATTTTATGTTTATGACACAATATCATTGGAGCTGATATTTGCAATTTTCAAGAATTTCACTTATTATTTTTGTTTATTCTCAGTCAGTTCTATATTGGACTTTAAGCTACATATTTAGAATTTTACCTTAAATTATTTTATCATAATTTTACCTAAGACTTCAATGTATTCATTTTTTATTCACATCATACATAAAACACTCTATAAGGAGTTGATAAAGAAAGCGAGGAATCTAAGAAAAGGTTTTTAAAAGGAAAACGATATTGTTTGCAAACATTTTCCTTTTTTTCCAACCCCTTTTTTGAAAAAATACCACAGAATGTGATATACTAAACACATAACGTGACAGAAGTGTTGATAGTTCACTTTATGAAAAAGGAGAGGATGACGTGTCTTATATTGATTTGATCAATCGTTTTTGGAAATACCATGAGGCTTATAGTTTTTCTGCTGTTGAAATCGGCCTGTATTTTAAGCTTTTGGATATTGCCAACAAAATGCGTTGGCAGCAAGAAAAACTCTATATTCCCATGATGCGACTTCAGACAGAATTGGATACTTGTAAAAGCAGTGTTCTCAAAGCCCGTAAGCGATTGGAAGATGCTGGTTTGATTGTTATTCAACCTGGTCATGGCAACCGTCAATCGGCAGGTTATCAAATTAATGGGGTTGAAGATATTGTTCAAAAAGAGGGGGTTCAAATGAACCAAGGTTTGAACGAACCAGGGAACAAAAAAGATGGGGTGAGTCCTGCTACTAAGAAGTCTAAAACCATACATGAAACGGACCGTGTACCGTATCATGGACGTACTGACGACCATAAAGACGACCGTACTAACGACCATACTCGCGACCCATATATAAGACTATATCAAGATAAAGACCAAGAGATAGACACAGACCAGATGAAGATGATGATTAATGATCATTCCGGTGAAGAAATGTCAAAGGAAAGGGAGAACGTTGTTCTGGATTGTGAAGACATTGTTCAGATGTTCAATGGGATTTGTACTTCTTTGAAAAAAGTTCATACACCTCCCCCCACTATTCGTGAGAAGTTAAATCAACGGATGAAGGATTTCAAGACAAAAGAACAATGGGAAGCTTATTTCACGAAGGTGGCACAAAGCACTTTCTTGTGTGGTCCCAACCAATACGGTTGGCAAGCAGATTTGTTCTGGTTGATCAAGGATTCGGATACGCCCAAACGGATTTTGGAGGGCAAATATGACGAACGTGATCGGGGGATATCAGGTCAATATGATCCGGTCAGGGGGGCTTGTTATACGAATGCTGATTTTGGCAATGACAATGACCTGGTGGATGAACTGGCGGAGGTAGCTTCGTCATGATTGAGACCAGGCAAGAGGTAATGGAAACTGCCTATCGAGAATGTTTAGAAAGTTGCCCGGGGCCGCTGAAATGTAAAAGAAAGGGGTTAATCTTTGCCGTGGATTGCTTTTTCCTGTGCCCGGATTTTAAATTCCATGAGCAAACGTACAAGATTCAGAAGAAGATTGATCAATATATCCCGGAATCCCTTCAGCATGCGACTTTGGAGAATTATGTTCCTCAGAACGTGTCTCAGCAACGCTTGATCACCATTTCAAATCGTTTTCTGGACAAATCCGCCTGGACTCAAGGCAAGGGGATTATAGTTAGTGGCCAGCCCGGAACAGGCAAAACCCATACCATGGTGGCTATTTACAAGCAGCTTATTGAGAAGGGTGTTTCGGTTGCCTTTGCAAGGCCCCGGCCTGTTGGGAATTTTAAAGCCATTGAGCATTATTACAAGCAATTGGAAAAACACGATGTCCTTATCTACGATGACATGGGTACGGAGTTGAGAAAGGATTTTATTATGGATATGTTGTATGTGTTGTTTGACAAACGCTTGTCTTCCAATAAAAGTGTGATGATTACCACGAATATGGATCATAATACCTTCGCACAAAGAATCGGCAAGCGGATTCATTCGCGATTTATGGAGAAGAATTTCTTTTTGGAGATTGAAGGAGAAGAT
>JAYEGQ010000171.1:0-13124 GCA_034659095.1 Thermotogota bacterium | reverse complement strand
AACTTGCTAAGCAATGCCTTGAAATTTACCGAAAAGGGTACAATTCAGGTGATTGTTAAGAGGGAGCAGGTTAATGCTACCGAACAAGAGAAGGTTGTCTTTTCAGTTAAAGATACCGGGGTAGGCATTGACGAGGAGAAACAAAAGATCTTGTTCAAGAAATTTTCTCAAGCTGACCCCACTATTGCCAGAAAATTCGGAGGAACGGGTCTTGGTTTGGCGATCAGTAAACGACTTGTAGAGATGATGAACGGCCATATTGACTTTAAGAGCGAGGCCGGTAAGGGTTCGGAGTTCTTTTTCCGTGTTCCGGTTAAAAGAGCGACCGATGAAGAGATTCAATCTTGCGAATTAGAAAAAAACGAGTCGGATGAAACTGAAGAGATACCTGAGATTTCTTTGAATATCCTGGTTGCAGAAGATAATCAAGTTAACCAGTCAATTATTAAAGAAGTCTTATCCGGATTCGGTTGGAACTATCAGTTGGTAAATAACGGTAAAGAAGCTATAGAAGCTGCAAAGGATGATGATTTTGATGTTATCCTTATGGACGTGATGATGCCTGTTATGGATGGTTTGGAAGCAACTGAACTTATTAAAGCACTACCGGAAAAATCAAAGATACCCATCATTGCATTAACGGCAAGTGTTACAGAGGCTGATTTGCAAAAAGTTTTCCAAGTTGGTATGGATGCTTACATTCCGAAGCCTATAAAAATCATTGAACTCAAAAACACGATTTTGAAGCTTATTTCCCCTGATCGACAGCGGGAAGTTAGACGTAAATGTATAGACATGAAAGAAGTGAAAAAGCATATCGATGATATGGAATTGTATTATCAGACGATTATCCCTGTTTTTATTGAGGACTTACGTAACAATCTCTCAACTATGGAAGAGGCTATTCAAGAAGGAAATTACGAAGAAATCGCAGCCCTTTCTCACGCCATCAAGCCCGGTTGCCATTACGCTGGAGCAGTTGTCCTGGCACAGCGAATCGAAAAAATCGAGATGCTGGCCAAGATGAATCAACCCATAGAAAAAATACAATTGATCTTTGAAGAATACAAAGCGGAAGCGGAAAGGGTTTTGAAGTTTTTGGAGGAACGGTCTTATATACATGGCACAAAAAAGGAGTGAATTAATGAAAAAGCTGTTAATTCTCATATTACCGCTTATCATTATATTTACATTACACGAATACAATGATGTTGTCTACCAATGGCCATACAATATGCAGCCGGAGAATCCTGAGGAAGCGTATGTGGTTAAAAATATTGATGGGGATACCATCAAGGTGAGGATTAACGGGAATGAGGAAACCATTAGAATGATTGGTGTGGATACGCCAGAAACGGTTCATCCCAGTAAACCGGTGGAATTTTATGGGAAGGAAGCTGGTAATTTTACCAAGGCACTTTGTCCAACCGGCTCAACAGTTTATTTAACCTATGATTGGGATCCCAGGGATAAATACGATCGGTTGTTGGCTTATGTTTGGTACAGGAGAAATGATCAATGGATTCTGCATAATCTCAATTTAATTGTCAACGGATACGGTCATGCTTATACAGTATTTGCCTTTGATGAGGATTATATGTCTTTGTTCGTAAAGGCTGAAGAATATGCAAGAGAAAAAGGATACGGTTTATGGCGTGATTATGATTCCCTTTATAAGGAATCAGAAGAACCGGTTTCTTCTCAACCAGTAGAACAGGGGGATAATACTGAAGAAAGAAAAACTTCTGCTCTTGTGATGAGTGAGGCAAAGGGTGATTTGGAAATTGCTTATGTTCAATATGAAGGAGCTCTTGAATACGTGGAGATTATCAATAACGGAAATGATGCAATTCAGTTGGATGGGTATCAGTTAATCAGCACTAAGGGTGATGATGTGTATGTTTTTTCAAAGGCGAGTATTGCACCGGGCGAAATCATCAAGGTGTTTTCTGGGCCTGATGCAACAGAAAATGTTTGGAGTAACAATTTTATTCACAACAACGATGGCGATGGCGTCATTCTCCAAAATGATGAATCAGATATGCTTGCATTTTACTATTGGTGATTCTATTTTACCAAACGGCGATATGACCGTCTGTACGCTTTTCTGTGCCGGCTACGTAAACACCTGCATCGTTCTTCAATATGATTTGGCCTCTTCCAAAAAGGTTGGCATTCAGGGAAATGGTGATTTTATGTCCCTTTCTTTCCAATTCATGGGCAATTGAGGATGTGAAATCCTTTTCAATCAGAATATTTTTCTCCCCGGTCCATTGCCATCTGGGGGCATCAAGAGCTGATTGCGGATTAAGTTGGAAGTCAATCATATTGGAAATGACTTGAAGATGCCCTTGGGGCTGCATAAAGCCTCCCATTACACCAAATGGTCCTACAGGGATTGAATTTTTGGTTATAAAACCCGGAATAATAGTATGATAGGGCCTTTTGTTTGGTTTGAGACTGTTGTAATGGGTTTCATCCAGCGAAAAACTATGCCCCCTGTTTTGAAGGGCAATTCCCGCTCCAGGGACCACTAATCCGGAACCAAAACCCATGTAATTACTTTGTATAAATGATACCATGTTGCCTTCTTTATCTGCCGTTGCCAGGTAAACGGTTCCGTTTTTTATGGGATTTTCCGCTTCAGGCACTATAGCCCGATCTGTGATCAAAGCTGCTCTATTTTCAATATAAGTCTTATCCAGTAACTGTTGATAATCAAAGGGCATGTATTCGGGTTGTGTGATGTATTTTTTACCGTCTTCAAATGCCAGCTTCAGCGCTTCGATTTCATTGTGGAAATAACAGGCCTCTCTGGTCAAGCATTCTTTCTTTTCCAGGATGGATAATGCTTCTAAGGCAATCAACCCTTGACCGTTAGGTGGGATCTCCCATATTTCATAGCCTCTATAATTGGCCATAATGGGTTCAACCAGGTCCGCTTTGTAAGCTTTAAAGTCCTCTTCGGTAAAATACCCACCAGTTTGATTTGAGAATTCGACCATTTTATGCATGAGTTCACCGGAGTAAAAATCACGAGCATCAGTTTCAGCAATTTGTTTCAGCGTTTCAGCGTGATCTGGTAAATGAACGATTTCGCCAACATGTGGTGATTGACCGTTTTTTGTAAATGTCTTAAACCAGTGACTAAATTTTTCATCCTTCAAGACCTTTTGATAGATTTCAGCTGCATTTTTCCAGTTTTCACAAACAGTTGGCTGTAGTACAAATCCATCACGAGCGTATTTAATGGCGGGTTGGGCGCATTCTTTGAGTGTTAGATTTCCAAATTGATCGCAACATTTGGCCCATCCTGCAGGTGCACCTGGAACAGTCACAGCTTCCCATCCGAAACGGGGAATTTCCTGTAAGCCCATTTCCTTCAGTTGCTCGAGTGTAAGATTTTTCGGAGAATAGCCGCTGGAATTCATTCCATATAATTTATCACCTTTGGAAATAATGGCAAAATTGTCCCCTCCGATTCCGTTTGATGTGGGTTCAACAACCGTTAAGCAAATAGCTGTTGCTACTGCGGCGTCGACAGCATTTCCACCTTTTCGAAGTATTTCAAGTCCTGCTTGGGCTGCCAAGGTATTTGAAGTGGCAACAACTCCGTTTTTTGCAACCACACAGTTCCGTTTCGATTCATATGGATAATCAAATATATTGTATTTCATCATGAAAGCCCCCCTTTTTCGTGTCAATTCAACTCTTATCACCACGATTATAGCATTTATAGTTTTTTTTCATTTAAAAAGCAATCTTTATTGTGTAAGTTTATTCCGCAAGGCTTTCACATAATTCTTTTAAGCTGAAAGGTTTTAACAATACCATGGAAGCACCTACATCCATTGCTTTATGCTGTAAAGAATGATCAGAACTGCCTGTAAAAGCTATAATTTTTTTTGTAGGGAATTTTTCTTTGATTTTCGAGATAAAATCCAATGAAGCCCCCTTTGACAATATCAAATCAATCAAAATATAATCGATATTTGTGGAAATAAGGGATTTTTTAAGTGCTTCATTAGGATCGGTATAAGAATGACAAACTGCACCTGCATTCTTCAGGATAAGATCATATACATGAAGATTTTCAATGTCATCTTCAATCAGGAGTATGTTTTTATCCTTTAATGACAAATCCTGACTTTTTTTCTTGGAATGTTCAATATCGGCAGCGTTTGAAGCGTTTACTGGTAAGAGTAAATGAAAATCACTGCCCTTTCCGGGTATACTCTGAGCCCATATAGAGCCATTTAATTCTTCTGTGAGTTCCTTGCAAATGCTTAATCCCAGACCAGTTCCAGGTCTATTTATAGTGGATTGTTCACGAGAATACTTTTCAAAGATAGAAAACAATCTTTCTTTTGCAATACCAGGACCGGTATCCGAGATAACAAATTTGATATAGTCTTTGCTTTCAAGATGACATTCAAGGCTAATTTGTCCTTTGTCTGTATATTTGATGGCATTGGCAATCAGATTGTTTAAGATCTTTTTTAACACAGTTCTGTCTATATAACTCATGGTAGGAACCGATGAGGAAATATGGGTTGTGAATTTTAATCGTTTTTTCTTCGCCAGTATCTTCAACCCTTTCATTGTAATGTTAATCAATTCTCTGATATTTGTTTTTTGAGGATTGATGGTATAATTACCGGAATTGATTTTGGAAAGGGTGATAAGATCAGAAATGATATTAAGTAGGTAATTGGACTGTTCTTCCATAATGTTGAGAAAACCTAGTATTTCAGGATTATCTTCCATGAGGCTTTGCATGAGTTCAATGTATCCCATAATGACTGTTAAGGGAGTTCTGACATCATGAGATATGCTGGCTACCAGATGATCACGGTAAAGATTCTCGCTCATTTTGTTGTTTAATGTGATTCTTATTTCAAGGAAGGCGTTTATGGCTACTATTGTATATTCCATCTCATCGATTATTTCACCCTCAAACTGATCTGTGTAATCGAGCACATCAAAACACAACACACCAAAATAATCGCCAAATGGTTTAAGACGAATTTGTAAGCTCTTTGAAAGGTTCTCAATGATGCCGGTATTTAGAATGGTTTGTTTGACATCTTTCGGGAAGCCTTCCGGGAAATAAGCAGTGTCAACGATTTTCACGTTTTCTTCGGGAGCTGCAGCAGAAAGTGATTCGTTAAGCGGGATAACCAAATCGGAGTACTGTGAGTCTTCATAACCAACACCACTAATGTAATGCTCACCATCACTTTTTACTACCCAAAATGAGGCCTTGTCGATAAAAGGATATGCATTCATAATTTCAACACAGATTTTTCTAAAAATGGTGGCATCGTCCTCGTTAGATTTTAATATATTCAGGATGTTAACAATTCTTTTCGCGTAACTATATTTCGTTTTCCGCATCGTTAAAATACATGCTCCCTTTGTTTAATTAAAGTAACGTTAAACTATTAAACATTTGATTATATCATATATACTTTTAAAATTTCTATATATACCATGAATTGATTTTTTTTAACAGTGAGATTAGGTTTATTTGAAAGTTTCGATGAATGTTTTGTAAGCAACATACGTTTCGTAGACATCTGCCTTGCTGACTACCTCAAAAGGCGAATGCATACCGATAACGGGTACTCCCGCATCTACAACTTTTATTCCTTCCTGGGCGTAGAACTTCGCAACGGTTCCACCACCACCAATATCCACCTTTCCCATTTCTCCGTTTTGCCATTTAACATCGTTGGCATTCAAGAAATTTCTTAATGCACCCAGAGTTTCAGCGTCAGCATCATTCGCTCCACCTTTTCCACGGACGCCTGTGTATTTCACAAAAGCCATACCATAACCTAATTTTGTAGCGTTTTTCACATCATGGACTTCTTTGAAATTCGGGTTAATAGCAGGAGCTACATCTCCAGACAACAAGGTGGATCGTTCGATAATGACTTCAAGAGGTGTATCCAGTTTATAAATATCTTTCACAGCGTTGAGGACCTTTTTCCAGAAATGGCACTTGGCACCTGTACTACCATCGCTTCCAATTTCTTCTTTATCCAATAATAAAACGCAAGCGGTTCGATCTACTTTTTCTGCGTCCATAATGGCTTTGAGCCCTGTATAGGAGCAAACTCTGTCATCGTGCCCATATGCACCCAACATGCTTCTGTCAAATCCAACATCTCTCGGTTTGAGAGCGGGAATAATCTCAATTTCCGCTGAGAACAAGTCTTCTTCTGTGATGGAGTACTTTTCGTTTAAAAGATTTAAGACGTTCAATAAAACGGGATCTTTTACCTTGTCTTCTGTGTTATAAGTAATTGCCCTTGAACCAATGATCAAGTTCAGTGTGTTGGCGTTAAAGGCTTCGTTCACGTCACCTTTTTTTCTGTCAAGATGGGGTAACAAATCAGAGATAACGAATACCGGATCGGTTTCGTCAAATCCGATTCTGATGTCTACTTTTTCTCCGTTACCTTTTATGACAACACCGTCTAAAGCCAAGGGGATACTGAACCATTGATATTTTTTGATACCACCGTAATAATGAGTCGAGACCATGGCGAATTCGCTGTCTTCGTATAAGGGCGTTGTTTTAAAATCTATTCTTGGTGCGTCCACGTGTGCTGCGACCATGTTCATGCCATCTTTGACATCATCGGTAAATCTGTAAAAGGCCACCGATTTTCCCCGGTTGTTTACGTATAATTTTGTTCCTTCAAGGCTTTTGGGAGGATTTTTAAGAAAGTCTTCGTAATCAATGAATCCCTTTGCCTTAGCAAGTTCAATAGCTTCATCTACTGAACGCCTTTCGGTTGTGGATTTTTCCAAGTATTTGGCATATTCATTGTTAAAAGAGTCGATTACTTGAAAATCTCTGTCGGCCCAAACACTTTTTGGATTTCTTCTCAATTTTTCATGCAGTTTTTCATATTTGTTTTTCTCTGGCACTGTTTGTTCACCCCATATAATAAATTTTTTACATCAATAAACTTAGTAAAACTAACTTTTGGTATAAAAAAGTAAAGGCGAGACCTGCCGCCCTTACTAATAAAAATAAAAAAACGGATTATGCTCTGATTTCAATCCATGTTGATCGATTATTCAACAGTAATTGCGTTTACAGGGCATGAGCTTGCTGCATCTTCTGCACATGATTCATCTGTTTCAGGTGTTATTACTTCAGCTTTTCCGTCATCAGCCATTTTAAAAACTCCCGGGCAAAGACTTTCGCAAACACCGCAACCAATGCATGTGTCTTTATCAAGTGTTACTTTTGCCATTCACAAACACCTCCATTATTTTAATGATTTATCTACCTGAAATATTATAACATAAAGAAGCTATAGTTGGTTCAAATCATGGTATTTTTTAAGCTGTACATATCTCTATGCTATAATATCGCAAAAGAAAACAGATGGAGGTTAACAATGGCAGAATTGGTAAAACATTACGATCCGAAGGATATTGAAAAAAAATGGTATGAACAATGGGAGAAATCAGGTGACTTTAAACCTACCGGACAGGGGAAACCGTATGTCATCGTCATCCCGCCTCCAAATATAACGGCAAGACTGCATATGGGTCATGGGCTTAATCTAACACTGCAAGATATTTCAATACGTTTTCAACGTATGATGGGAAGAGATACCCTTTGGCTTCCCGGTGAAGACCATGCCGGTATAGCTACGCAAAATGTTGTTGAAAAGAATTTAAAGGAAGAGGGTAAAACGAAGGACGATTTGGGACGAGAGCAATTCATAGAAAAGACCTGGAAATGGGCTGATGAATACAGAGAACATATCCGTGACCAGATCAGGTCTATCGGATGTTCCGTTGATTGGTCCAGAGACCGTTTTACGCTTGATGAGGGTTTGAATAAAGCCGTTCGAAAGGTCTTTGTGGCCCTTTACGAAAAAGGTTTAATATACAGAGGGAAATACATTGTTAATTGGTGTCCCAGATGCAATACAGTGCTCTCCGATGAAGAGGTGGAGCACAAAGATGAGAGTTCCAACCTTTGGCATTTTAATTATCCTTTGAAAGAAGGAGAGGGGTATTTGACCATTGCTACTACAAGACCGGAGACCATGCTGGGAGATACAGCCGTGGCAGTGAATCCATCAGATGAAAGATATAAGCATCTGATTGGCAAAATGCTGATCTTGCCTATCGTGAACAGGGAAATTCCCATTATAGCCGATCAATATGTGGACAAAGAATTTGGGACAGGAGCTGTTAAGGTGACTCCGGCTCATGACCCCAATGATTATCAGATGGGAATCCGGCATAACCTTGATTTCATTGAGGTAATAGATGAAAACGCGTTCATGAATGAAAATGCCGGTGAATATCAAGGACTTAGTATTAAAGAAGCAAGAAAACAGGTTGTTGAAGAAATCGAACGCTTGAATCTGCTTGAAAAGATCGAAGATTATTCACATTCGGTTGGACACTGCTATCGTTGCGATACCACCATTGATCCCAGGCTATCCGATCAATGGTTTGTTAAGATGGGTCCTTTGGCGAAACAGGCAATAGAGGTCGTTGAAAATGATCGGGTTAAGTTCTATCCCCAAAGGTGGAAAAAGGTTTATCTGAACTGGATGTATGAAGTCCACGACTGGTGTATTTCCAGGCAACTTTGGTGGGGTCATGCCATTCCCGTTTGGTATTGTCAAGATTGTAATGAGATCATAGTAAGCGAAACCGATCCTGAAAAGTGTCCCAAATGTGGTTCGACAAACTTAAAACAAGATGAAGATGTTCTGGATACTTGGTTCTCCTCGGCTCTTTGGCCTTTCTCCACATTGGGATGGCCGGAGCAAACACAGGACCTTCAAAAATACTATCCGACAAGTACTCTGGTAACCGGATTTGACATTATTTTCTTCTGGGTAGCTCGAATGATTACCATGGGAATGGAATTTATGGATGAAGTTCCCTTCCACGATGTATATATCAACCAGTTGATCCGTGATAAAAAGGGAAGAAAGATGAGCAAGTCCCTTGGAAACGGAATTGACCCAATTGAAGTGGTTGAAGAATATGGAGCGGATGCCATGCGTTTTACTCTTGCGATACTCGCAGGCCAGGGAAGAGATATCAACCTAGATATCAAAACGATTCTGAATTATAAACACTTTGCCAATAAGATTTGGAATGCCACACGATTTTCTTTGATGAATATTGAAGAAGATATCTATCAGCATACATTCGATCCTGATGCCTTAGCCCTTTCCGATAAATGGATTCTTTACCAATTGAACGAAACAATTAAATCAGTTACCAAAGGATTGGAAGGTTATGACTACAATTTGGCTTCCAAATCCATCTTTGAATTTTTCTGGAATGAATTCTGCGACTGGTACATCGAATCAATCAAACCCGTACTTTATCAGTCAGAATCTGTTCATAAAAAAAGAAATACCCAATCTGTTTTACTGCATGTCTTGGATAAGAGTCTTCGCTTGTTACATCCATTTATGCCGTTTATTACCGAAGAAATATGGCAAATGCTTCCCATGAAAAAGGAAAAGGAGCATTTGATGATTTCCAAATGGCCTGAAAAAGAAGAGATACTTGATTTTCAAGGTGATGCCTCAAGTTTTATCGATCTGATGGGAGTTATTCGTGGAATCAGGAACGTGCGTTCAGAACT
Organism: Thermotogota bacterium; assembly: GCA_034659095.1. Lineage (GTDB taxonomy): Bacteria > Thermotogota > Thermotogae > MWEM01 > MWEM01 > JASUTC01. The sequence goes on along the minus strand of JAYEGQ010000171.1, from coordinate 3,472 downwards.
TCAGATTCCCCCTTCCACAAAAATAGAAATTGCCTGTATTTTCAAAGAAAAACAAGCATTCAATGATGAGGAACAGATCTACATAAAAGCTTTGGCAGGTGTTGGAAAAATTCATACGGCTTCCGAAAAGCCTGTTAAAAGTTCAACTGCGCTGGTAAGCCCAAAAATTGATGTGTATTGCCAATTATCTGGTACAATAGATATGGAAGAAGAAAAAAGTAGATTAGCTAAAAAGATCAAGAAGGCAAAAGCAGATGTAAAACACGCTGAAAAAAAACTGTCCAATAAAAAGTTCTTAGAACATGCCGATGAAGATGTCATTGAAGAAACAAAAGACAAGCATAAAGAGGCGTTGTTAACCTTGGACAGATTGCAAGCATTAATGAGTGATTTTGAGGGATGAGTGGGAAATTAACGGTAATCGGTACACCAATCGGTAATTTTGGAGATTGTTCACAACGAGTATTGGATTCTTTACAAGAATCTGAAACCATACTCGCTGAAGATACCAGAAGAACAATTTCATTGTTGAACCATTTCCAATTGGGTAAAAAAGAGATGATTTCATTTTCACAGCAAAAAGAAAGGTTTAAAACAGAACAAATCATCCAACAACTAAAAGCCGATAAATCCATTGCTTTGGTTTCTGATGCAGGTATGCCAAGCGTTTCAGATCCAGGTGCCTATTTGATTGATGCCTGTCACAAAAATAGGATAGAAGTGGACGTAATCCCTGGCCCAAGTGCAGTTACGGTTGCTTATACAGCATCGGGGTTTAGTGGGCCGTTCATATTTGAGGGTTTTTTGGGAAGGGACAAAAAACTTCGGAGATTTTTGAGAACGATAAAGGATGAAAAGAGACACATTATTTTTTACGAATCTCCTTTTCGTCTTATAAAGTGTTTGAACGATATACTGAATATTCTTGGAGATCGAGAAATGTTTATTGCAAGGGAAATGACGAAGATACATCAGGAGTTCTTCAGGGGAATATGTTCACAAGCTATTGCGAAATTCGAAAATGAAGTAAAAGGAGAATTAACCGTTATCGTAAAGGGAGATGTTCAATAATGGAAAAGTATGAAGAGCTTGAAAAGCTAATGAGAAAGATTTCGGCTTGGATTAAAGCCGAAGGGCGGATGGCTCTAAAAGAAGGAGATAATGAAATAACACCGGCCCAGTTTGATGTACTCCAGAGTATTTATTGGCATGAAAATCTGACTATGACAAGTATCAGTAAGCGCTTGGGTGTTGCAAAGAGTACCGTTACCGGTTTAGTGAATAAATTGAAGGATGAAAAATTAGTGGATTACAAGGTGTCCGATGAGGACAGACGTGTGAGGCGTTTGAAAATCACAAAACACGGTGAAGAAGTGATTAAAGAGGTTATCAAGCGCAGAATAACGTTTGTAGAAAAGATGTTTTCAACAATAGATCCTTATTTAGTGGATGAGTTTAGACAAGTGTTAAGAATTGTTGTTAAAACATGTGATGAAAGGAAAATTTAACCGTTGATAAAATTATATTAGAGGAGGACTTTGATAAATGGAATTAAAAGAAGACAAGATCGTTGCAGGTGTTTCTGCAAGACATTTACACTTATCTGAAGCGGATTTGAAAGTGCTTTTTGGGGAGGATGCGCAATTAACCCCCATTAAAGACTTGGGACAACCGGGACAGTATGCCAGTGAAGAGAAAGTAAAGGTTATGGGACCAAAGGGTTCTTTTGAGTCGGTTAGGGTATTGGGACCGGTCAGGAAAGACACACAAGTTGAAGTGAGTCTGACCGATGCTTATAAATTAGGAGTCGTTCCCCCTGTGAGAGATTCAGGTGATATTGAAGGAACTCCTGGTGTTAAGTTAATAGGTCCTGCTGGAGAAGTTGATCTTGAAAAAGGGCTTATTCTCGCCAAAAGACACATTCATATGACGCCTGAGGATAGTGAGAGATTTAATGTAAAAGATAAGGATATCGTTTCTGTATTATGCGATACAGAGGGAAGAAAAACTATCTTTCAGGACGTCTTGATTCGCGTCAGCCCCAAATACGCACTTGAATTCCATGTCGATACTGATGAAGCCAATGCCAGTTTCTTGAAAACAGGCGATGAAATTCAAATCATAAAAGCCCTTTAAATGAACCTATAAGAAATAAATGGGAGCCTGTTTTTTGGCTCCTGTTTTTTTCTCAAAATGACTGAGGAGAATGATCATTTCGATCGAAAATTTGTATAATACATATCTGGATCTGCTTGAAGAAGAAAACAAAAGACAAAATCTCATTCGATATGAAACAAGAGATGAATTAGTCCAAAAGCATCTGGAAGATACTTTAATTCCATTTGAAAAAGGTTTGATAAAACCCTTAACAGATCGGATTATTGACATCGGTTCAGGCGGAGGGTTCCCGTCCATTCCTTTGGCTATTATGTATAACACTGCCTCTTTCACTCTTATCGAAAGCGAGAAGAGAAAAGCACAGTTTTTAAACAAAGTCATTCATTCTCTTGATTTCAAAAACATGATCGTTTTTAACGAAAGAGTGGAAGATTTTGCAAAAGGAAACCGTATGGAATACGATTATTGTACCATGCGCGCTGTTGCAGCTACCGGGATTTGTTTGGAATACGCAGCCCCTTTGCTAAAGGTTGGGGGTAAAGTTGTGCTTTATAAAGGTCCGTCTTTCAAAGATGAATTGGAAGCAGCACGAAATTCCATGAAGGTTCTTGGGATGGACTTTGAAAAAGGTATTAACTATGACTATTCATATAAGGGTGAAGTTTTCAACCCTATACTGGCAATTTTCCAAAAAGTGGAAGAAACTCCAAAAAAATATCCACGTCGTCCGGGAATGGCAAAAAAGCACCCTCTGTAAAAAAAGTTATAATTAAAAGTGAAGGGAGGATCACATGATCAGATATTTTTTTAAAATTCTTGTCTCTGCAGTACTCATTGTCATCATCTCCGAAATCAGTAAAAGGACTTCGTTTTGGGGTGGGTTAATAGCCTCATTACCCATCACCTCATTATTGGCTATTATTTGGTTATACATTGATACAGGTGATCGTAAGAAAGTTTCCAATCTATCAATCAATATCTTTTGGTTTGTCCTTCCATCACTCATATTCTTCGTCACTTCACCCTTTTTTATTTCCAAGCTTGGTTGGAATGTTTATCTATCTATTGCCCTTTCATCAGGTATTACAATGTTTGGATATTATTTAATGGCAGCTGTTTTGTCAAAATTTGGTATTAAAATTTAAGCTTTCATACTTTCAAACCACATTCATTTTTCTGTAGTAAAAAAACATTCCTAAAAAATTTTGAGGTAAATCTTCATGTTTGCATTAATCATTAATGATTTACTTTCCACCTTGATTGAAAAGATGATTGTTTTTTCTATATATAGTATAATGAACCTATATTGAATATGGGAAAAAGCATCAATTTAAAAGAAGAAATGGAGAAAAGG
>JAYEGQ010000170.1:0-13132 GCA_034659095.1 Thermotogota bacterium | reverse complement strand
TACCATTCACCGGACATGTGTTTATAAGCCTTGACTTTCTCAAACATTTTTAAAAGGGTAAAAGTTTTTTCGAATATACCCTCATTTTTTGTCAATAACATATGCTGCCTAATGTAAAACTTACTAATTTCCAGCAATTCTTCAATAAATTCTTGTTCTTTTAATAAAATATGTGATAAATCACTTTTTTGAATACAAAGTAATAATTCACTATCTTCAAATCCAACGCATTGCAAAGATATAGTGTTGGTATTGATGATAAATTGGTTACTGGAAAGCTTTTTTTCAATTTGTACCTTTTCACCTTTTTTTGATCCATCAGAACTTGCAAAGATAGTATTTTCAGATAATGTCTTTTGGATCAAATATACTTCTTCAAAAAATTTTATTCTGCTTTTTAAGCCTTTATAGAAAAAACTCAATGCAATATCGCTTTTCTGTTGAAAATTAGTTGAGTTAAGAAAATCAAAAGAATAAGCGTATCTTTTATAAATTTCTTCGGAATTAAGGTCTTTTTTTGACATATCTTTGCTCATAAAAGACATTGAGCTTTTTATTGATTCCAATTTTTTTCGATAATCTAAGCTTTCTTGTTTAACTTCATCTAAATATTGTTTCGCACTTTTTTCCCAATTATTCATATAATAACCATAGAATGCCCAAATAAGAACAAGAATTAGAACGGAGAAAAACAGAAAATAGATAGTAAACCCACTCAATTCGGGTGGAGGTGTTTGAAAAATCATAATAATTTCCATGTTTTTGTCAAAAAGCTTTTTTTGTGACTCAAAAGCATATTGGTATTTATTTGAAAAGACCAAATCACTTCTTTGCAATTGTAGATTTGGTGGTGAAAGAACTGGAGTCTGATCATCAAACAAGTAGAATTGATGCTCTATTTTAAGAGGCAATTCTTCGTAAATTTTTTTACCATCAACAATCAATTTAATAGCCCATCCTTTTTGGCTATCTGAAGTGAATTCAATCATTCCATTGTTTGTTAATACACTAGGACCCTCAAAAGGTGAGCTTTTATAAGTTATGATTTGCCCGGAGTGAATCTCAGGGTTTGAAAATTTGTAGGATTCAATTTTCCACTGGGCAGAAGCTATAGAAGGCGAATTTAGCAAATCATTGACAATCCGGGTATATTTATCCGAGTAGCCACTCAATTTCTCGATTGAAAGCATAAAAATTTCTTGAGAAACATTGATCTCATTTTCCTGTAATTTTTTATGATTAATGTTCACTTGCCAAAAAGAAGTATAAAAGATCATTACCGGAAAAACAGTCAGCAGCATAAATAGCAAATTATTTAGTTTCTTAGTTCCTTTAATAATTTCAGACGGGCTTTCTTTTTTTATTTGAGTGCCAAACAGACTGACCAATGAGAATAACGTAATAAAACCAACTCTGAACAATTCTGAAATAACAATCTGATAATCAACAGGAATAACCATAATCAGGCCAGTTCGAATAGCAAAATCTAAAGAGAAAAAGGCCACGGATGCAAATACCCCCCAAAAAAGAGAGCTGACAGAAATTCCCAATAAAATAGAAACGAAAATGGTCATGGGAAAGATGCCAATTAAATAAGCTGAGTTAAAAATAATATCTTTAAATTCTTCTACAGGGTTATAGAATAAAATCAATGAAATAGGAATAAGTAGACTAATAATAGTCCATAAAAAATATTTGCCAATATTTAATTTTTGATTATAACCAATAATTGAGTTTCTCAAAAAGATCAAAAACCAAGCGTTGTTAATAAAGAAAACACCATAAGCGATGACTTTAAAATTTTCAGAAGCGGAACTTGAAAGGAAATAAAAGCCACCGTATAATAATGGAAACATAAAAGCGGCAAAGGCTATTGATGAAAGTATTTTTTTACTACTTTCAAACGAAAGAATTTTTCTGTAGATAACCAGGTTTGATATTAAAAGGGAACTGAATAAAATAAGACTTTGCCATATTAGCATGATAACACCTTAGTTTTTAAGTTTTTTTGTGATATGAAATGCGCTATTGCCTGTTAATTTGTAATCAAGTTCTAAACGGTTTGCTTTATAAGATTTTAAAATGCCTAAAAATTGATCTATCTTGTTCGACTCAACCATCAAAGAAAGACTAACTTTTACTGTAAAATCAATCTCAGAATTTTTATATTTTATGTCAAATTTCTCGATTTCATATTGAATTCTCGGCCATTCACTATATCCACAGGTTATATCAATTCTTTCAAACAAACTGTAAGCGTATATTCCTGATGATTTTATTGTCAACAGAGCAGATTGTGAATAAGCATCGATTAACCCACGTATTCCAAGCTTGTGTCCTCCGAAATACCTTGAAACGACAATTACTGTGTTTGTAATTTCATTTTTTTCGATAGCACCAAGAATTGGTTTCCCCGCTGTCCCTGAAGGTTCTCCATCGTCAGAGGAAAAAAATTCTACCGTGTTGTTGTTGATCCCTTTGTTAATCTTATAACCCCAACAATTGTGGTTGGCCTTTGTATTTAATGAAGAACGTTCGGCAATAAAGGTCCTCGCCTCTTCAGAGGTTTGGACCATTTTTACCGAACCAATAAATCTTGATCTTCTGATGACTATTTCAGTTTCGGCTTCCTCGCCGATAGAAAAAAAGGTTATTCCCCTTCTTTTATCTCCGTTATGTCTAATGAGGCAGTTCCTCCATAAAATTCATTCAAATATTCCATATCTTTACCCATGACAATTGAAGTGCCCTCTTTCATGGAATTTTTGTACGCCGTCATGATTCGCCAGAATCTGTAGAAATCCGGGTCCTGAGAGAATGCTTTGGCATAGATTTCCAATGCTGCTGCATCCCCTTCACCACGAAGGACTTCAGCTGTTTTTTCGGCTGCGGCAATAAGAATATCAGCATCTTTTTGTGCTCTGGCCCGAGTATTTTGAGCCTGTCTTTCACCCTCTGCACGAATTAAAGCAGCTTCTTTATTTCGTTCAGATTTCATTCTGTCGAAGACTGCTTGTGCATTTGCTGGAGGAAGGTCTGTTCGTTTAACGTCCACATCCAGTATATCTATACCATATTGAGTCAATGTTTTTTCAGTAGCATCGGTTATTAACTGAAGTGATCTTCTCCTTCTTTCCGAAATAATATCTCCTATATATAGTTCTGCAAATTTATCTCTCAGTGTTGAATAAACAACATCGTCAAGCCTTGTAATTGCAGAAGTAATAGTTCTCATAGTTTCTATGAATTGCTGTGGTTCGGATATTCTCCATAAAACATATGTGTCCACTTCCAATCTCTTTTGATCAGTGGTTAAAATACTTTCGGATGGAATATCGTATAACTGGATTCTTTTGTCTCTTGTTAAGATGGTATCCACAAATGGTGCTTTAAAGTAAAGGCCCGGTTCTGTATTCACAGTGAGAATCTTACCAAACCGTGTTTTGATAGCGAGTTCAGTCTGATCAACTTGATACGTGAATAAGGCAAAAACAATAAAAAACAGGATGAAAATGACTAATGTCCAGATAACCTTTTTCATTTTGTATCACCTCCGGAGAAAATACTATCCAGATCGAGGAAATTTAAGGTTTCATTCTGTTCGTTGAAAAGTAATATCTTTTTCGCTTCGGGAAGTATCTCTTCCATAGTTTCGATGTAGAGTCTCGTTCTTGTTATGTCGGGAGCTTCAATGTATTTATCAAGGATATTGACAAATCTGGCTACTTCACCTTCCGCGTTTAATATCTGGACTTCTCTGTATGCTGAGGCATCCTGGACTGTTTGCGAAGCCTCTCCCTGGGCTCTAGGTACGATATCATTGTAATAGGACAATGCTTCGTTAATCGTTTTTTCTTTATCTTGCAAAGCACTGTTTACGTCATCAAATGCAGCAAGAACCTGATCAGGGGGATTCACTTCCTGAAGTCGAACATTTTCTATCTTAATGCCCACTTGGTATTTATCCAGCGCATCTTGAATGGCTTGCTTTGCTTCTATGGAGATGGCATCTCTATCGCTTGTTAACACTTCATTGATAGATCTCTGTGCAACTCTCTCTCTAATCATGGCTTCAGCAACGTATTTAACAATCGTATCAGGATCTTTTACGTTAAAAGCGTATAATTCAGGTTCTTTGACCCGGTATTGTATGGCTGATTCCACATCTGCAAAGTTGTTGTCACCGGTCATCATGAGTGATTCTTTGTCTACATCCGCATATCTGCCCGGAGAAGTAGTTCTGAAGCCTATTTCTATCTTTCTTAAAGTCAAAACATCCACGATTTTGACGGATTCAAAGGGAGCTGGTAAGTGATAATTGATTCCGGGCTCATCTGTTCTGACAAATTTCCCGAATCTTTTAACCAAACCCAGTTCCGATGGTTGTACCTGATATATACCTGTTGCAAAGTATATTCCAATGATAATTAATATCACCAAAATCGAAAAGGTACTAATGAATTTTTTAACCTTTTCAATTGTGTCTTGGCGTCTTTCATAATCTCCTTCCATTCTTACACCTCCATGTTATTTAGCATTTCGGTAATCCAAAAAGCGTTGTTGCATTTTCGCATAAAATCTCTTCCACATCAAGTATTGGTATGTTTTTTGTTTTTGAAATCTCTTGAGCAACGTATTTTACATAACTCGGTTCATTCCGGTGTCCTCGTTTTGGAACTGGCGTTAAATACGGACAGTCAGTTTCTAATAAAATTTTTTCTATTGGGATTTTTTTTAGGGTGTCTCTCAATGAACTGTTTTTTTTAAAGGTTATTGGACCACCGATTCCCAAAAACAGGTTGAGATCTAAAAATTGCTTGGCGTGTTTGTAATTTGACAAAAAGCTATGAACTACGCCACCGGATTTAGGAACTCCTTCAGTTTTTATAATATCCAAAACCCGCTCATAGGCATCACGTACATGTAAAACAACAGGCAAATTGGATTCCCTTGCAAAGTTTAGAAATTGAACAAAACATTTTTTCTGCTGTTCCTCTGAGGAGTAATTTTTGTAAAAATCCAAACCGATTTCACCAATTCCAACCACCTTGTCCATTTTCGAAAGGTCTTTGATAACCTTAAAGACATCCTCGGTTAAATTTTTTGCATCATGTGGATGAACCCCAACAACCGCGAATACCCTTTCATTTTTATATGCTAACGTAACGGATTTTTGGGATGTCTTTGAATCTACTCCAATTTCTACAATATATTTTAGTTTTCCTCCCAATGAACCAAGGATTTCTTTCCTGTCTTTATCAAACTGTTCATCCCAAAGATGGGTATGAGTATCTATCCACATCTTTCATTCAACCTTTCATCAATTTTGCCAAGTTATCTTTATAAGGTGGATATACGATGCCTTTTTCTGTCACAATTGCAGTGATATTTTCTGCTGGTGATACGTCAAATGCTGGATTATATACAGAAATATTTTCAGGTGCAACTCTTTCTCCTTTAAAAGTTGTGATTTCTTCATGAGCTCTTTCTTCTATGGGAATTTCTTTTCCGGACGGCGTTTCCATGTCTATTGTAGGGGTTGGTGCTGCTATATAAAAGGGAATGCCAAATTCTTTCGCCAAAATTGACAAAGTCATGGTCCCAATTTTATTTGCAGCATCACCGTTTGACGCAACCCGGTCACAACCAACTATCACTGCATCCACCTTTCCTTGGGACATTACCACACCGGCCATATTATCACAGATTAGTGTGACATCCATACCAGCTTCAGATAATTCAAAGGCTGTCAAACGAGCCCCTTGATTGTAAGGACGTGTTTCATCGGTAAAAATTTTAAAATTCCATCCTCTTTCATGCCCAAGGTACATTGGGGCAGTTGCAGTTCCATATTTGTAGGTTGCCAATGCTCCCGCATTACAATGAGTCAACAAACCATTCCCTTTTTCTAAAAGCGTTAGGAGGTTTTCACCGATGTTTTTACATATTTCAACATCTTCTTTGTTGATCAGCAGAGCTTCTGATAATAATTCTTTTTTTATCTCCTCAGGTTCTCTTTCCTCATTTCTTATAGCCGCTTTTATCATTCTCTTGATAGCCCAATCCAAGTTTACCGCTGTTGGTCTTGCCTTTACAAGGTAGTTACCATTGTCTCTTAATTGATTCAGTAATGCTTTTGAAATCCCTTGAAAGTCAAGAACCGACAAATACATTCCGTAGGCTGCAGTTATGCCAATTAATGGGGCGCCTCTTAACTCCATATCTTTAATGGCATGAAAAACTTCTTTGATTGTTTTTCGTTTATTGTATACGATCTCATTTGGGAGTTGCCTTTGATCTAAGATCTGTAAATGGTCATCTTTAAAGATTATTGGTAATAGTTGTTCACTCAATCCATTCACTCCTTGTTAATTGTCCAACCATCTAATTAATGCTGTGTCGTGTTTATGAGCCAAAAGTTCGTTGTGAGGGATGACTCTGATACTGTAATCATAACGACCTCTTTCCGATAATTTGGCCTTTCCGCGATAAATATAAGTGTTGTGAAGGGTTTGTTTTTCTAATTCCATTGGAAAGATGTCATATCCCTCCATCTCGTTGTGGATATTGTATCTGGCAAAATAAAGCTCAACTGAGAGGTATTCAGGATCGATATCACCTGCAAATAACGTAGCGGTAAAATCAATTTCCATATCTACAGGTATTTCATCTCCTTGATTATATTGTGTTTCAGTATTTATTCTCACAGCTTCCCACTCGGCTTTTATTTTTCGTTTCCATGAAGACAATTCTTTAGCGTTTTTGTAATCATCGCCTTTTAAAAGTTGTCCATATTGATATGCCGGAATATATAGTTTATTCAAATAATCAATGAGCATACGATGTGTGTTAAATTCAGGGATACAAGTTTCCATTGAATGTCTCATCATCTTGATGAAACCACCCGGCAACCCTTCCTCATTTCTTTCATAATAAAGGGGCACAATTTCTTTTTCCAGAGTGTCATAAAAGCTTACGGCATCAACGGTATCCTGAATATTGGTGTTTTCATATTCTCGTCCATCTCCTATAACCCATCCATTGTCACCGTTATATCCTTCTACCCACCAACCATCAAGGACACTGAAGTTGACACCTCCGTTGACTGGTACTTTCTGTCCACTGGTTCCGCTGGCTTCATGAGGTCTTCTTGGAGTATTTAACCAGATGTCAACTCCTGAAACAAGATAACGTGCAACTTCCATATCATAATTTTCCAAGAATACGATCTTATTTTTAAATGGATCTTCACGTGTAATCTCATAAATTCTCTTAATCAGTTCTTGTCCGGGCTTATCTGCAGGATGTGCCTTTCCTGCAAAGACAAACTGAACGGGTCGTTCTGAATTGGTGATGATATTCTTCAATCTATCGATATTTCTTAATAAAAGAGTTGCTCGTTTATAAGTCGCAAATCTTCTGGCAAAACCAATGGTTAATGTATCAGGATCTAAGATACTTTCGATTTCACGGAGTTGTTCTATGGTTTCCCCATTTCTTTCCCTTTGGAGTTTAATTCTCTGATGGATAAACTCAACCATAGATTTTTTCATTTTATTCGTTACATTCCATAACACTTTATCTGGAATATCTTCCAACTTTTTCCAGTAATCTTTGTTGGGAATGTTGAATTTCCAATCTTGAAGATACTCGTCATACATGGACCTCATATCGTTATTCAACCAAGTCTCCAGATGAACACCGTTAGTCACATGATCAATAGGGATCTCTTGGACAGGAATATCGTACCATGCATTTTTCCACATGGCTCTTGAAACCTCGCCGTGTAATTTACTGACCCCATTTCGCCAAGCTGTCATATTCAAGGCGAAAACCGTCAAATTGAACAGATTATGGTCACCTTCTTTTTCAATTCCCAAATCAAGAAATTCTTTACGAGAAATGGATAAGCGACTCCAAAAGTGAGCGAAATATTTTTCCATCAAATGTAATGGAAATGCATCGTTACCAGCTGGGACGGGAGTGTGCGTTGTAAAGACCGTTTTAGAACGAACAGCTTCCAATGCTTCAAAGAACGTCAATGATTTACCTTCTACCAATTCCCGGATTCTTTCCAATGCCATGAATACCGAATGCCCTTCATTCATATGCCATACACTTGGCTTATAACCTGCCATTCTAACAACACGAACACCCCCAATTCCCAACAAGATCTCCTGTTTAATTCTCATTTCCTGACCACCACCATACAATTGTGAAGTGATCTCTCTGAATTTAGGTGGATTTTCTTTAATATCCGTATCCAATAACAAAATAGTTGAACGCATGATTTGAACTTTCCAAACCTTGGCAACAAGGTTTCCATCAGGAAGGGGAACGGTAATTTTTATTTCTTCATTTTGGTCATTTTTAATGGGAACAACGGAAAAATCTGCGAAATCATATTCCGGATAATCTGATTCCTGCCAACCTTGATTATTAATTTTTTGTTGGAAATAACCGTTTCTGTAAAGTAAGCCCACTCCTAATAAAGGAATACCCAAATCACTGGCGGATTTTACGTGATCACCTGCAAGAATTCCCAAACCACCGGAATAGATTGGCAAAGATTCGTGTAAACCGAATTCTGAAGAAAAATAAGCGATTAAAAAATTTTCTTTTTCGTTTTTATCAAGAACTTCATTTGAATAAAAATAGGTTTTTTTATCCGAAATATAATGATTAAATTTTTTGTAGACTTGATCATACTTGTCCAAATATTCTTCAGATTTGGCTGCTTTATCCAATCTTTTTTGGCTGATGTGTTTTAGGAATCTGAAGGGGTTTCTTTGTACAATTTCCCAAAGATGTGGGTTCATATCTGCAAATAAAGAGCGAACTTCCGGATTCCAAGCGTTCCAAAAACTATAAGCGATTTCTCGGAGTCCTTTGATTCTGTCTGGTATATGAGGAACTACCGAAATACTGTTGAATTTATTCATGCTTAACCTCCTAAGCAATATTAGCTTTATTATAGCATATACCTTTACTTAGGATTTTTTGTTCATCGAGGTTTTCTTTTTCTTTTTTAAAAGAGTTGAAAGAAAAAAAGAGGCGGCCAACAGGAGAATGATCATAGCACCTGAGGGTATGTTTAAATAGAACGAAAGCCATAGACCGGTCAGGCTGATTGCCATTCCGATCAAACTGGATAAAATCATCAGCTTTTTTAAATTAAAAGTAAATCTTTTGGCAATTGCGGTTGGAGTAGTCAATAAAGCAATAACTAAGATGATTCCTACTACTCGAATTAAAACGACAATACTTAAAGCAATGAGTAAAAACATGAAATAATCCATGAAACGTGTATTCATACCTATTACAAAGGAAAATTCATCGTCAAACAGATAGGACAACCATCTACTGAAAAACGCAACGATCACCAAGACCGTAAAAAGAACCAGCCCAAGAATAATATACAAATCAAAACGGGTTACTGTAAGAATATCACCAAATAAATAAGATGCCATATCTGGCGGATAACCCGGAGAAAGGTAGATAAATAAGATGCCCAAAGCCATCCCTGTTGACCATAGAATTCCGATCATTGTATCCGTATTTGTATTAGTTTTTCTTTTGATGGAAGTAATTAAGAGGGAAGATCCAGCTGAAAAGATAAGAGCACCTAATATGGGTTCAAATCCTAGCCAATAACCTAGACCAATTCCACCAAAAGCGGTGTGGGCTATGCCACCACTCATCATAACAAGCTTTTTTTCCACTACGATAGTTCCAATGATGCCACATACTACACTTGCCATTATGGCAGTTAGTAAGGCATTCTGCATAAATTGGTAATTCAAAATGGCTTCAATCATGATAGATCTCCTTATCTTCTTGAAATACTCTATGGGGAACACCGTGCGCAATAAGATCTACAGGACAACCAAAGGAATCATCAATGACCTTTTGAGTTAATTGATCTGAGCCATGGTAATGAATTTTTTTGTTTAAACAGGCAACTGTATCAAAATAAGACGAAATAGCACCCATATCATGGGTTACGATTAAAATCGTTATTTGAGGAATTAAATCGTGAAGCAGTTGATAAATTTGATTTTTAGATTGTGTATAGATGCTGGCTGTAGGCTCATCTAACAAGAGAATTTTTGGGTCTTTCACCAATGCCCTTCCGATTAATACCTTTTGCAGTTGTCCTCCTGATAATTGCCCTATTTGTCTTTTCTTTAAGTTCAACAAACCTAGTTGATCCAAGATAAGATTTGTTTTATGAAAATCTTCCTCAGAATATCTTTTAAAAGGGAGTAGATGGTTTTTTAAAGTTCCTGATAAAATAACATCTTCGACTCTTATGGGAAATTTCCGATCAAACTGTGCTGCTTGAGGGACATATCCCAACCAACCCTTTTCTCTTGCGGTATTCAAATCCTTATCAAAGATTTTTACAGAACCGGAATCTGCTCTGATTAAACCCGTAATAACCTTTAAAAGAGTTGTCTTCCCGCCTCCATTCGGGCCGATGATTGCAGTCATTTCAGATGCTGGAAATTTTACCGTTATATCCAAAAGTACCTGAAAATCTCCAAAGGATACATTAACGTCTGTTAAAGAGACAGCATATTTTGTGTACATTTTATTCTCCCAAAACTTCTAGAAAGATTTGACCCATTTCTTTTAAATTGTTTAAGTAATCATGTGATAGAGGATCTAGTTGCAAAGCCTTACCTCCGATCTCATGGGCGAATGATTCTGTTTGAGAACTGTCGATTTCAGCTTGATAAAAAATGACCTTATAGTCATTTTTTTTTGCCAATTCAATCATCTCGGTAATTTTTTTTGGAGTTGCTTCTTTTCCATTTTCTTCCAACGCGTACATGGTTAATGAATAATCATCGGCAAAATAACCAAAAGAGGGATGATAACAAAAAAAGCCACTGTTTTTAACTCGAGAGAGATTTTCTCTCAATTCCTCATCAAGTTGTTTTATTTCATTGACATATTCATTGGCGTTTTGTCTATAATCGTTACAGTGTTGAGCATCAATCGAGCAGAAATGATCCCGTATGGATTCAATCATGACGATAGCTCTTTTTGGAGAAAGCCAAATGTGTAGGTCTCTTCCCCCACTACCAAAAAATCTGGGTTCATAAACTGAATCCACTTCTTCCTCAAGATGAACGATCTCTACATTCGGAGCGTTTTTTGCAATTTTAGGCAAGATATTTGACTGCTCTGCCGGTACACCAATCGTGAAATATACAGAGGATTTTGAAAAATCAACAATTTGTCTTGCGGTTGGTGCATAATTGGATGGGCTATACCCCGGAGGGATGATTACCGTTACATTTACCAAATCCTTTCCAACGGCCTCAACAAAAGTTTTTTGAGGTACAATGGAAACTGCTACGTTTATGGCAGAAAAAAGTGTCAATACAAACAATAACAGGAACATTGATAGAATTGTTTTTTTCATTTTTCTTCTTCCCCTTTACATTTTTCACATAATCCTGTGAAATAGAATATATGTGAGTTGATTTGAAATCGATGTTCTTTCATAACGACCTCTTCCAAGGCTTTAGCCGCACATTCGTCAAATACTTGAATATCTGAACAGTGTTCACAATAAAGAAAGTGTTTGAATTTATTTTTGCAGAAAAATAATCTAACCGTTTTTCCAAAGGAAGCGGATTCTATATAATGCTTTTCTTCCAGAAAATCCAGTGCACGATATACAGTTGATTGATCCATTGTTTCATCTAACTTTTTTTTTATTTGTCCTGTTGCCAATGGTTTATTGGCTTTTTTTAAAACCTCATATACCAATTGACGATTTTTAGTAAATTGCATTTCATCACTACCCTGCGAATGATTCGCGTACAATTATATTATTCTATCATTTTTGTCAGAAAAAATCAACAAAAAAAGGCCCGTTAAAAAAACGAGCCTTGTGAAAGAATATGGTGGCTATTTATTTAAAATTTTTCTTTTCTATTTCTTTAACCTGTTCAAAGGCGTTTGTTAAAAAATCTTTTTTAAATTCAAAGCCTTCTGTAAATTCTGTGTTCAACCACCTGTCAAGCATATCGATTGCTTCCTGAGGTGCAAGTTTCCATCCGCCCATCGTCAGAACATTTGCATTGTTGATTACCTTACACATCTTTGCAGCATATGAGCCTTCTACAACTGCTGCATATACTCCCTTAAATTTATTTGCCACTATTGACATACCCATGCCCGTACCACAGCATAACAATCCTTTCTTGTACTCCCCAGATTGTATCTTTTGGGCAACTTTTGGAGCCACTTTAAAATAGGCTTGAAAATCATCAAGACTATGCATGCCCACATCTTCCACTTCATATCCATTTTCTATCAAATGTTCTTTTAAAGCTTCCTTTAGCGGGAAGCCTGATTTATCTGCTCCAACAACTATCTTCTTCATTTGTTTACCTCCTTGATTTTTAACAGTAAAGCTTTATATGGCGACCTTTTTCTTATAAATACCGGGGGTTTGCCAATGGGAGAAGCAATTGAATAGATGCCCCCTTTGTATTCGGTTTCTTCCCAAAGATATATCCAATCATCATCAGGAAGAAAGACTTCGTGGTTCTCTTCATCGGGTTTTATGACCGGGCTAATTAAAAGATCTCTACCCAACAGAAACTCGTATTGTATATCCTTGGTATCATCAGATGGATAATGGGTGTAGAGGCTTCTCATAAATGGAATCCCGGATTCAGAATTTTCTTTGTTTAGTTGTTTGAGATAAGGTTTCAGATTGACATGGATTGTTACCATTGTTGCCAGATGTTCGATGGCCTCATCATCACAATCAAATTGACAGTTGATCTCAGGTCGATTTCCTTCGTGGGTTCGCATTACAGGGGTAAAGGTTGCAAGTTCAGTCCATCTCATGAAGAGTTCTTTTGATCTGATAATCTTCCCCAACTGATTATCGAATGTAGTATACCCACCAATATCCGAATGGCTAATTCCAAAACCACTAAGCCCAAGTGATAGAGAAGCGGGGATTACCGACGGAAGACCATCGTCAATACTCCAATCTACCATCTGATCACCGTTCCACATCAAAGTAGAGTACCGTTGACTAAATGAATAACCTGATCTTGTGAAGAACACAACTTCCCCCAACTTTTTTGCCTCTTCAACC
>JAYEGQ010000169.1:0-2572 GCA_034659095.1 Thermotogota bacterium | reverse complement strand
ATAGCAAATGAAGCTTTGCTTCAGGAATTATACGGGCAATTCTTGAAGCTTAATGTCAAAGTGAAAGTAAACGCCATCTTTAAGAATCGTTGCCTGGTTAATAAGATTTACAAACAATTAATTTATAACTTGCATTCCGCACCTTCACAATAAAAGGAGATATTTTTCAATTGTCAGGCCTGTAAGTGTTAAGCAGTCCAGTTGATTTTGAGAAGGTGGGTTTGCAAAATCACGTATTGATTCATTATTCTTGTTGTATATAATAGTTTTTAAAGAGCTAAGCATCATCATGATAGCCCAGGCAGTTGGTTTTATCATTCTTATCTTTCCTGGTCCAATTAATGGTTCTGAGATATTTTGCCTGACTTCTCTTTCCATTAACGACCAGACCATCAGGGCTATCAGCATCAAATAACCTAACGCTTCGATGCGGGAATTATTTTTTAAGAATAACCGATCAACGATCATTGGACTTTTTAAAAATTTAAACGTGACTTCAACCGAGATTTGCCCTTTGTATTCAATAAGAATTTTTTTGTCACCAAGTGTTTCCAGATCGGTAGCGATGAGCACAAAAATTCCGGCTTTCTGTTGCTCGCGCTTTATGCTGGATTCATTTTTTGTTATTTCATACTGTACTTTATAAAATGTATCATATTCAACCGCAGCATTTTTGGGAGGGCGCCCACGTTTTTTACGTTTTTTCTTGATTGTTACCGGTTGGATTTGACCTGTTACATTCCAAAAAACCGTTGACTTTATGGTAGTTGCCAGCGCAACCTGAGCATCGTCAGGACAATGAAATAATGCTGGCTTTTTGTTCAATTTCAATAATCGGTTATGTTCTTTCTCAATTTTTTTCGCTAAGGATTTTAATTTCCGTTCATTGTGTTTATCAGAATAAACAACCACGAATCGGTACCGTCGACCATAAAGTTTTTCGACATAACTGTTTATTTTATAAGACGCAGAACCCGTTCGAGTTGATAGTTTGCCAATATCTTCCCATATATCATCTTTGACAGCACGTTCCATCAAATTATGACAAAGAGAAAACGTTTCAGGGAAGCGAGATATCAAATTCAGTGGCAGCGATGCAATCGTTGTGAGATTTTTTTCTGTAACCACGGCGCTGTCAGCAACATAAGTAACTGTTGACAGATCTACTCCTGCAAGCTGCTTTTGAATAATATTCAACAAATTGTTATTCCATGTCTTATCATCGGTATTCCCATGAGTCACATTTGCATAAACAGGCACTTTATCTTGCGTAGTCACAACACCAAAAAGGAGTTGCTTCAGATCAGGTCGTTTGTCCTTGCTGAAACCGTGTACAATTTTGACGCTATTTGGATTTTGATGCTCATAATCACCGCAAACACTTTTGGATGTGGTATCAGCATGAATCATTTTCAAATCAAGCTGAAATTCATTGATGGCACTGATAACAGTATCGCTGAACAATTGAGCGGCGCCATGCTTATAAATGATGTCAAGCGTACGTCCCAGACGATCATCGTTAAAATGAGATGCGTTAACGCCTTGTCCCAATAAACCTTCGACATCGCATGTTTGAAAAAAATCATTCATTCGATATAAGGGCGAACGACCGCTCAGGGCATCGATAATGATTCCTTTTATCACAGTTCCCGGGGATATTTCCCATTGACTTATATCCCAGGGTAAGGACTTGTCTGCAATCTCTTTTATTTTTAAACGATCACAAAAGTGTGCAATAACGGGCAAGTGCGCGCTATCATAAATTTTAAATTCCATACACTTACCGTTCAATTAAATCATAAGTATTTGGGGCAACCCGTTTAAAAAGAGTGCCTTTTGCAATTTTTTTAGCAATCGACGAGACAATGATTTCACGATCTAATTGAACGTTATATTTTTTCTTAACTTGGGAAATAATGTCCTGAATATGTAATGCAGTATCTACGTCATTGAGTATGTCAAAGATCATTTCAATTTGTGTTTTACTTTTTGGTGAAAATTGTTCCAACAGTTCATTTGTTGCTTTTAATTGTGCATTGAGAAGCCTCTGTTTTGTCTTAAGATAGTCTTGTAATTCCATCTTTGTATCCTCATTAGTATTATTTCTATTAATGAGAATATACAAAATTTAATTGCGTATGTCAAGTATATTTTAACATAATTTGATTGTTTTATCAAGGCAGATGACATGATATATCCCCCTAAATTCTATGGACATTTAGACTATCAGAATTAATTGTTGAGTATTTCATGTGTATGTATATGTCCTGTTGACATAATTGTGAAATTCGATTTTTAAGGGTGCGGAATGCAAGTTTTAACTTTTTTCGAATCTATAATTTCGCCCAGGCCGCATACGCGGGCGATCCAGAATCCGAGTACACCATCGGATAAACAGCCGTTTCCGTATTGATATTTCGGACCTTCTTTTTGCAAAAGTCTCATAGCTTCAGGTGAATAATTAGAGTTCCAGCTTTGCTTTGCAGCCTCAATTGGATTCGGCGATTCCAATCCTTCGGTCTCGACAATTTGAAAAAAATATTCCCCGTTAAAAAGGCGTGACTCTGAACGC
>JAYEGQ010000168.1:0-2577 GCA_034659095.1 Thermotogota bacterium | reverse complement strand
GGGGGCTTTATGGGTTATAAAAATGTTATTTTTGATGTTGGTGGGGTTCTTCTGGATTGGAAACCTTTGAAGTTGTTAACGGCTATGTTTGATGAAGAAAGGGCTGTCTTGTTAAAAGAAAACATGATGGATACAGAGTACTGGCCTGAGTTAGACAGGGGAAGTCTATCCCTTGATCAAGCTGTTGAGTTATTTTCTAAAAATATCCCTGAATTTAAAAACGATATTAAATTTGCTCTCAAAGGCTTTATTGATTATCTGCCTGTTATAGAAGAAAACGTTAAGATTATTTATAAACTTTTTGAGGAAAATTATAGATTGTTTGTTCTATCCAATTTTCATTCCGAATCTTTTACCAAAGCTTATAACAAGTACGATTTTTTCAAAATGTTTGAGGGTTTGATCATTTCTTCTCGTGTAAAAATGATAAAACCCGAAAAAGAGATTTATTACTATATTCTCAATGAATACAAGCTTAATCCGGTTGAAACGGTTTTTTTTGATGATTCTAAAGAGAATGTGAAAACAGCACTTGATTTAAATATCGTTGGCGTTCACACTCCTACACCACAAGAATTACATGCTTTTTACATTAATCATTTAAAGAGGGTAAGATAACATGTTATTTGAATCATTGGTGGAGTGGTTTATCTATTCCAACCTTGCTATGATCAATATAATGGCACAATATTTTGAAAATTCGGGTTTTTCTCCTGTTCAAATCGGAGCTTTAATGGCTGTGATACCTGGGATGGCTCTAATAGCAAATCCTTTTTGGTTTAGTCTTAAGAACAGAATCGGTGAGAAAAAAACCCTGAAATATCTCATTTTAATTCCCGCAATATTAGTGTGGGCTGTTTATCTGCTGCCGGGTTTTTTGCCAAAGTTGTTTGCGCTAATCTTTTTCGGCTTTTTCGCCACATCAGTTGTTCCAATAGGAGAAGCCGGTGTTATGGAGTCTCTCATGGCGAAAGGAATACATTTGGATAAGGCAAGGTTAATGGGTACAGTAGGTTTTTCAACTATTTCACTCCTTTCAGGATTTCTCTTTGAGATTAGTTTCATCTTTATGTTTATTATCTCTACTACAGCACTTATATTAGCTTTTACCTTTTCAAGAAAACTTAAGACTTACGAAATAGTCAATAAAAGAAAATACACTACAGACGGTTCCGGAAATTCAAGAACGTTTATTTTTATGTTAATTACTGCAACAGTAGGTATTATGGGTGTCTCTTTTTGCGCTTCCTTTTTACCTGTTCTCGTCTCTCAAAAGGGTTTTCCGGATAGTACTGTCGGTATAAGTTTTGCAGTACTATCAATTTGTGAAGTTCCTTTTCTTTTATTTGCGAAATCCATTATAAAAAAAACAGGTTCTCTGTTTCTTGTTGCAACCGGGATTTTCGCTATCGGTATTCGTTTATTTATTACACCACTTGCACAGACCCCAACTCTATTGATATTAACACACGTACTACATGGGTGGAATTATATTGTTATTTATTATTCGATTTTTAATTATATACACTTTAAAATCCCTGAAAAGCGTGCAAATAAAGCACAAGCTGCTTTTTGGATGATTATTCAAGGTGGAGGTTTTCTGGTTGGCTACTTGGGTGGAGGAATTCTAGTAGAATTGATAGGGTTAATCAACACGTATAACACCTTGTCAATTATGATGTTTTTAATTTCTGTTCCGCTTTTTACTTGGTATTTTTTCAGTTTAAAAGGGGGATTTAAATGAAAAAAACCTTAACCGCTTATGCCATTATCTTTGTCATACTAGCAATTCTATTGTATTTCCTTTCCATGTCATGGATGAACTTTCTTTTTAAGCCGAATTTAGATAAAGAAATCGAAATCATTCTTTCAGAAATACCCAGACAACATCCTTTAGTTACCGATGAGCAAGTAAATGAATTTTCCCGCGATGTTGAAAAAATATCAGACGAGTTAAAGTTATTTGTCAGTCATTTTGAATATTATGAAAAATTAGCACCTGCTTTTACGAATTTTGAGGATACATTCACTTATTTAGATTTTTGGGAAGGTGCCCTACATTCGGCTTCTGTCTTTCCCCTTCTTTTCAAATATAGAGATGGTCAATTGATCATCAAATCTTCACTTGGGAATATTATACACTCTGGCTCTGTTATCAAATCAATAAACGAGAAATCAATCGATGATATTATGGAATTTTTCCAGAGATTTATCTATGCTAAAACAAAAGAGGAAAAAGGGTTTTGGGCTTGTGAAAGGTATCTGTTGAATTTTTATCCTGAATTTTTTAAAGCAAATAATTACAATCTTCGATATACATATGAGGGCAATCAATTTGAAGAAACGGTCAAACGCATTCCGTGGAATGAATTCTCATCTTGGAAGGAACGTATAGAATCAAGGTGGTACGAGATGAAAGCATACGAAGGATTTACTGTATTGAAGGTACTCGATTTGTCATATTCAGAGCAAAACATATATGACATACGAAAAGTTATGAATGAACTTGTTAGTTCAAATCCCTCAAAATTACTGATTGATCTATCAGATGCAAAAGGTCACGGAGAGAATTATTAC